>NZ_JABXHF010000056.1:0-29363 GCF_013393565.1 Virgibacillus sp. | reverse complement strand
AAATAATCAGAGAACTCTGCGACAGAAAAGATGTTGAAATACACGAAGCAAATGCATGCAGGGACCACATCCATATGTTGGTGAGTATACCACCAAAACTGAGTGTATCTCAATTCATGGGTTACTTAAAAGGGAAAAGTAGTTTAATGATCTTTGACCGTCACGCCAAATTAAAGTATAGATATGGAAATCGAAAGTTCTGGTGTCGAGGCTACTTTGTAGATACGGTGGGAAGAAATAAAAATCAAATCCAAGAATATATACGAAATCAGCTTAAAGAGGATTATATGAGTGATCAGTTAACCTTATTTGAAGAATTTGATCCGTTCACCGGAAAGAAAAATAAAAAGAAATAAGAGATTCTTTTAGAATCAGCGAGTGAGTGTGGTGCAGAAGGGGAACCATTCAGTGGGCCTTTTAGGCCGAGGCCGGCAACAGAGGCTTCCAGCCGCAGAGCAAACCACCAGTTCACACTGGTGGTTTTGATTGGTGCGAAAAGTGTAAAGGGTATAAGAGGGCTTCAGGTCATACCCTTCCGTGTGAGATAAAAGACTCCCCCCCTAATGATCGAATACTTAGGTTATTGTTTTTGTTGGATACAAGCAAATCATCCTTTATAATGATAAATGAAGAGGTGTATGTAATGAACAAAGATGATAAACATATCGATCAGATAATAGAAGAAGTAACGAAAGAAGAAATAGCGAGAATGCAAAAACAAGCACAGAAACAATGGCGAGAAATCCCATTTCCTTTGTCATTGCATGACGCTTTAAACAGATATACAAAGGCTGATTTAGACGCTATTAGAAAATATTTAGAGATCAAAAATGCAAGCAATTTAAGGAAAGCTGAACTCACTTGTCTGTTAGAACAAAATATTCCAGATCATTTATATCCGTCCGTTCTTTTATGGGATATGGAACGTTTTAATATGCTATTAAAAATCGCCGAAAATAACGGGAAAATAATGGCTCCAGATCTAGAAATGGATGAAATAGAGTATCTACGTCATACCGGGTTCATTTATACTGGAATTTGGGAAGGAAATAAGATTTTTGTCTTGCCAAATGAACTGTACGACCCTGTTCTAGCTTTGAAACATGATCTACATGTACGAGCTACGATAAAACGAAATACAAAGTGGGTAAAGCTAACGCGTGGCTTATTATATTATTACGGCGTATTAGACCCTATGCGGTTAATCCAGATGGTAGAAAAATATATGAAAGAACCTATTGACGTTACAATGTATTTCAAAGTTATTGCAGATTCGATACGTTTTTGTCCGGAAATAACTGTTGACATGGATTCATTTTCATATATAGATGTGTTGGAACCGAAAGAAGTGAAGCGAGAACATTCACTGAGAAAAAGCATTCCTTACTATGATTTTACAGAAAAACAACTTCTTGAAGCTGGAGAACCAGGCTTTGTGGAAAGAAATGCTAGTTATCAGCAATTCGTTCATTTTTTAACGCAAAACTTTGACATGGATAAAGAAGCTGCAGATATGATCGTAGAAGAGTGTAAGTATGCGATAAAATCTGGTGACAGTCCAAATCAAGTCATTTCCCATTTATCTCAGATGTTAGAGTTCGATAGCGAGAAATTAGTGCAAGCTGTAATGGATAAAGTAATTCATTTGATGAATAACACAAGGGAATGGGTATTAAAAGGGTATACTCCCGATGAAATATTTGCATTGGAGAAAAAACATCTTCAACCGATGCCAAGAACGAAATCTGATTCCAAGGTAAGTGGAAAGACTCATTCTAACCGTAGCCAAAAGGTTGTCAAAATTGGTAGAAATCAGCCTTGTCCATGCGGTAGCGGAAAAAAACATAAAAAATGCTGTGGCAAATAAATGATTAAGGTGTGCATTTAGACTAAACTCTCACAAATATTGCTAAGCGCAAGCATGTGAGAGTTTTTGAATGTGGTTAGTAGTATAGAAAGAAACGAACATAGTTCTCATCCACATAATGAAAATATAATAAGCGCGCATCTATGTTATGATGAAAAGTGCATACATGATCCATATGGTGATTACCAATGTAGGAGTGAAACGAGATTGAATAAGAAGGACATCGCAAATATCCGGAAACAATTTAAATTAAATAATGATCTTTTAAAAATCCATGAGATTTTTAACGTATATATCATGAAAGAGTCAAGTGAAGTATATCATCATCAGAGTACACCATTTGAGTTATTAGAGGACGAACAGAAAGAGCTCTTTATGGCCAATTTTAAAAAAGTATTAACTGGCCAGCTTGATCAGAAATTATTTGAGTTAAAATTTCAACGCGAAGCAGAAGATAATAGTCAGCTTATTCTGCATCAAGGATTACTGAGTAGCGACACCGAAGAATGGAAAGCGCATATGCTTCGACTTGTAGAAAAAATGCTAAAAGATAAGCAATATGAGATGGACATTGTCGTTACTTTTATTCGTGGGGAATACCTGAAACCAATGAAACGACAGCGTGAAGAAGCAGAAGCAGAAGAAAATGAACGGGACACGGTACATTCTCATTCATTTATTTTATGCAGTATGAATAAAACGCAAGATCCTAAAAAAGAGCTATTATTTGATTATGTGGAAAAGGAATTTAAATATAATATTGTTGTTGATCCAATTATTAACTTAAAAGCACCGATATCTGGATTTCTGTTTCCTTGCTTTACCGACAATGCTGCAGATGTGAATCATGTTCTTTATTCAGCAGGAAAAGCAAATGAATTAAATTACCATTTTATTGAAGAAGTATTGAATGCTGAGGAAATTATGACGGCTGAAGAAGATAAAATAGTCTTTGAAGAAATTGTAAAGAAAGTAGCAGGCGAGCGTATAAATACGTCGACTCTTTCCAATGTGTATGATGAAATCTATCATGTTATCGAAGAAAGTGAGGAAGAAGAGGTACCGAAACTAGACTATAAAGATGTAGAAAGAGTTCTAAAGAGCAGTGGTGTAAAAGATGTGGATACGGAAAAGGTAGAAGAGGCATTCAAGACAGTTATTGATGATGAAAAGTTCGAATTAAAAGCGAATAATATTGTGCCGAAACCGACGTCAAAGTCAATTAAAATAAAGACAAAAGTAGCGGATATTTCCATTAGCCCACAAGACCTAAGATATGTGCGTCAAATTCATTTCGGAGGGAAATTAAGCCTGATGATTGAAGTAGAAGAAAATACGATGATTGAAGGTTTTGAATTGATTCCAGAAGTGTTGTTTGAAAAAGTAGAAGGAGAAGAGGAGTAATTCGTATTGCCATGTTTGTATTATCATGTTAACTGGGACAATGGAAGAAAGGAAAGGATTGGTATTATTCTCCATTAATATACAAAGGGAGGGGTTTTTTGTATTCTGATGAACAGGCAAAACCGATTACTACGAATAGGTTATAATTAAGACTATTTCAAAAAGAAGATGCAGCCGAAGTTGTCATAAAGTGTTTGCTCGCTGTTTTTTGTCAGTAAAGTTTTGCAAAAAATCGGCATGGAAAAAGAAGGAGTATTGAAGGAGCATGTAAAAAAAGAAGATCTTGTATACTATGGAGTGATTAACAAGCGAAAGTAAAAATGATGTTGAGTTTACTATAATAGAATTGGAATGGCTACCCAAAAGTTTTTAGATGACAGAAAAAAAGATCATAGGAACCATTAGTGTGAACAGGAGAGGGTTGATTTTGTTACAACAACAAGCCGAAATGAATAAGCGTCCTAGGAAAAAATTTGTAACGAAGAGGAAAATATTGCTGTTTACCATGGTAACGGCTGTTCTCCTTATTATCGTAAAAGTATACCTTGATACAAACACGTTTAAAGTGAATAAGCTCCAATTTTATAGCAATAAAATCCCCGTTGATAAAGCCGTTCATATTTTGCAAATTACGGATGTGCATAACAAAGTGTTTGGGGAAAACAACGAAGCCCTCATTCAATCAATAGAAGATTTAAATCCCGATATGATTGTTCTTACAGGAGATTTAATAGATCGAAAGACTACAGAGTTTCATCATATGTTAGCACTAGTTGAAGAGCTAACATCTTTGCAGGAGCATGTCTTTTTTGTAACTGGTAATCATGAATGGGAAAATCCAAATAAGGAGGGGTTTTTAAAAGGGCTTGAAGAACGTGGCGTGAAAATGTTAAACAATGAAAATAGCGAACTGACTATCAATCAAGTTAAGTTAAATCTTGTTGGGATTGATGATAGTTCTATGAATCATGACAACGTCAAGGAAGCTTTTGCTGGATTAAACAATGATCGTTATACGATATTGCTTTCTCATTCACCTACTATCGTAGAAAAAGAGCGTAGTCTTGCTGCTGACTTAATTTTGAGTGGTCATACGCATGGTGGGCAAGTAAGACTTCCTTTACTTGGGGCACTCGTATCTCCTGATGAAGGGTTATTCCCAACGTATGATAAAGGCACTTATTCCATGCACTCAAATCAATTTCTATATATTGATAGTGGTTTAGGGACAAGCGTTGCTCCAATACGTTTTTTGAATCAGGCACAAATGAGTATGATTAGGCTTTCCTATGGTAAATAAATTTGCGCGCGAAAGTAAAGGAGTAGGAATTACGATGCATAAGAAAATGAATGTTACGCAAGCTTTGTTCGCAAGTGGTTTTGTCGGTTTTATTCTATGTATGTATTATTTCTTTGTGCCAGATTTTTCTTATAAGGGTCTTGTTGGGATTGTGGTAAGCGCATTGGCAGCTTTTGTTGGAGCACTTATTGCTTTTCAATGGATCTCTGGTAATGAGAATTGACGATTAAGTTTATTCTATAAACTATAAAATATGGAGGAGTTTTCAACGGAAAGTATAAAAAATCAATCTATGATTACAGCAGCAGATTATTCTGTAAAGCTTAGTTAGGATTTTATAACATTTTTGAACTATGTAGCTAGTAAAGATATGAAATTAACGAAAGAGCGTGGGTATATTACTAGAAAAGACTTATAAGCTATTTATGCACAACTCTCGCTGCATATACCAGCTATCTCGATATTAAGATAATATCCCTTGTTTTCATCTATTTTATTATGCTAAAAGAATGAAGAAGGAGTGGGAAATTTATCATAAAATGAATGACAGATTGAATTTTAGATTGGTTCGTTTTCACTTTCCTTGGAAAACGGTTCTCCTCTTTTCTGCATGAGAATAGTTACAAAAGCCTATAATGGTGCTCGTGTATCTTTAATGAAATGAGGATTTTATACTAAGTTCGTCAACGTCCTGTGGTCAAGGTAGAAGTTAGTATAACCTGTAAGGGCTGCTACTCGAAACTTCACCGCTTCAAACTTCTCGATCTATCTTACGACTTATTAACAGGCATTTATAACATGAGTTCGGTTTTAAATACTTCTACGGCATTTCCAGCAATTTTTACTTTAATGGGGTTATTATCTTCTATATAAACTTGTACTTCAATAATACCGGGTCTCCCCATAGCTTCTCCTTGTTTAGCTTTAAACGTAAATAATGAATTATTATGCTGCACTAAATTATGATGAACAAGGTATGCCCCTAAAGGCCCGTTAGCATTACCAGTTACAGGGTCTTCTTTTATGCCTATTGCAGGAGCAAACATGCGCCCATGTATTAAAGCATCACTGTCATCTGTAGCTGTTGTAAAAACATAATATCCATTACAATGAACAGTTTTACTTAGTTTGGAAAGGGCAGTATAGTCTGGTTTTATACCATTTAAAGTGATAATATCTTTTACGCCAATCATAACTTTGGAGTGTCCTGTTGATACGATCTGTATATCACACCCCTCTAATAAATCATCGGAATGTAAGTTTAATGCTGTTAATAAATCATTTTTATTTTCCCCTTCTATTATATCCCTAAATTCAATTTCACCCTGGGTCATAACAATTTTATAGTCTTCTTTTTCTTTTATTATATCGACAGGAAGTATTCCAGCACCTGTTTTATGATACACTGTTGAACTCCCTAAATGTTTTTCATTAGCTCTTGCATAATGAGCTGCAATTGTAGCATGGCCACAGATGGGGACCTCATGTGTTGGTGTGAAAAAACGGACATGTACATCATAATTAGAATTATTTGCAGGAAAGATAAACGCAGTCTCTGAATTGTTAAGCTCTTTAGCTATCTTTTGCATTTGATCTGTTGTCAACCCATTCGCATTTGTTATAACACCGGCTGGGTTTCCTGTAAACTTTTGCTGTGTAAACGAGTCAATTTGATATAGTTTATATTTTCTTTGCATACGCATAACTTCCTTTCATTTTCACTTTATTCACAAAAATGTCTGTAGGTACTTCACTGATTTTTATATTATTAAGGATTTATGGTGCTAAGTCAACTGCTGAGTTGGAAAAGCAACACGTACCTATTTTGTATATTGCCTACTTTTATGCTCAAAGACGCGTCACTTGTAATAGAAGAAACCATGTGCAAAACGAGTACATAAGGATGAATGTTTTCACCTCAATGGTTTCTCTAGAATCCTTCTATATATGATAGAGCTATGCTAGAAAGTATGTCAAACAAATCACTTAAGATAAATTTATATATGTTCTACTAAAAAACGTTATTCCTTAACTCTGCTAATTACTTATTGATGAAACAATGGTATTGTGGTAAATTAAGTTCTAACTAAGTTATGGTAAGATGATTTGAGGTTGGTCGATTCTATTATAATATTGATGCAATGAACAATTAATAAGTGGAAATATGAAAATGCGGAGGAGTGTCGAGCATGCTCGATAACGTCATTATTAAACAACTAACATCTCTAGAAGAATTATATGAAATGCAAACATTGGAAAAATCCGTATGGAGTATTACGCCAACTCCAATCCCTCAAACGTATACAACTTTAAATCATGGTGGTATTTTACTTGGTGCATATAAGGAAAAACAAATGGTTGGTTTTATTTACAGTTTTCCAGGGTTTGATGGGAAGGACAATTATCTTTGCTCGCATATGCTCGGAATTTTACCTGCGTATCGAAAATCAGGATTGGGAGTAAAAATGAAGCTTCGCCAAGCTGAAATTGCTAAGGAACATGGCTATACGATGATGACGTGGACGTTTGACCCTTTAGAAAGTGTCAATGCTTATTTGAACCTTCATAAACTTGGTGCTAGAGGTATGAAATATAAAGAAAATCATTATGGAGATATTGGTGGCAAGTTAAACCACGGATTACCAACAGATCGTATTCAAGTAGAATGGCATTTTAATGAACAACGAGCTACTTGTACCCCATCTCTCAAAGAAGAATACGTACTTCTGCAATCTTCACAAGATGCTGAACCGCTTGTGACGCAGCCTTTGTCCCAAATTGAAAAAAGTAGAAAGCGTGGTTACTTTGTTGCTGTACCAGTAAATTTTCAAACTCTGAAACAAAAAGACTACCCACTTGCTTTAAAGTGGCGCTTACAATCGAGAAAGGTTTTTCAAACCTTGTTTGCAAATGGCTTTGTAGCAAAAGATTTGCTTCGTTTTAATGACACTATCAACTATTATTACTTTGCGAAAGGTGGAGCGCTATAAGACGATGAAGTGTCTTTTATTTGAGTTAGATTTACTCGAATGTTTATTTTAAACTGATGTAGGAAGGCTTGGTGTGGTAGTTATTTCTTACTGTCGTCTAATATGATATAAGTATGCTTCATATTGAGAAATCTTTTATTGGTATAAACAAGTGATAGAAACAAATGGAGAAGTATTGAGAGGTGAACAAAAATAATCGTTACTAGCTTTGCTTGACGAAGTCTCTATTTTTTGTCATAATAAAGCTAATTAAATATGGTACCTTTAATTCAGTCCTGTGAGGCTGACAAGGAAAGCGGATCTGTTGATAGAGTTATGAACAAGTGGCAATACAACCCCTTTATGGGACAGCTTGTATTAAACCTATTAACGGAAAAGGCTTCTTGTCACATTGACAGGGAGCCTTTTTTCAGTTCCTTTCTGTTCTTGGTACCAAACCAGGAGGAAAAGAGAATGAAAAACATCGACACAGAATTTTCACTAACAGCAGTACCTTCATCTTAGCGCAATGGTTTTTGGAAAACACTTGTTGTTATGTTAGGACTTACTTTTTTCTCGGCAAGCATGTGGTCTGGTGGAGAATTAGGTCAAGGTCTTTCTTTCATACAGTTTATAGCAATTGTTCTTGCTGGGAATCTTATTCTTGGAGCATATACTGGGTTACTAGCTTATATGGCAGCAAAAACAGGCTTATCTACACATCTGCTTGCTCGGTATGCCTTTGGGGAGAAAGGATCTTATCTTGCTTCTTTTTTATTAGCCTTTACACAAATTGGTTGGTTCGGTGTTGGAACAGCGATGTTTGCCATACCTGTACAAAAAGTTACAGGAATTGATATCTATATTCTTATTGGTATTGCGGGTATCTTGATGACTTTTACCGCTTTTTTCGGCATGAAGGCTTTGGCTATTATTAGCTTTATTGCGGTACCGCTAATCGCTCTTCTCGGAGGAACTTCCGTATTAAAAGCAACAGAAAGTTTAGGTGGAGTACAAGGTTTATTGCAATACGAACCAGCTGAAACGATGAGTTTGGCCGTCGCACTTACGATCTGCATTGGTTCTTTTATAAGCGCAGGAACTTTAACACCTGATTTCACAAGATTTGCTCGAAAAAAACGTTCGGCAGTAGTTGCGACTGTGGTTGCTTTTTTCATCGGGAACACATTCATGTTTTTATTTGGAGCTGTAGGTTCTGTGGCAACGGGGCAAGCAGATATTTCTGAAGTTATGTTTATGCAAAATCTTATTTTACCTGCCATTATTGTTTTAGGGTTAAATATATGGACAACGAATGATAATGCCTTGTATGCATCAGGGCTTGGACTTTCTAACATTACGAAAATAGCAAAGCATAAAATTGTCATTTTTAATGGGATTATTGGTACATTAGGGGCCATGTGGTTATACAACAATTTTGTTGGCTTCTTAACGATTCTCGGTTCTGCTTTACCACCAATTGGAGCCATTTTATTAGCTGATTTTTTCATTCTTCGCCGCGGCCATTATCGAGCTTTCCATGAAATGACATTTACCGCTATCAATTGGATTGCATTTTTTGCTTGGGGAACAGGAATTGCTGCAGCAACTTTATTACCAGGTATCCCACCAATTAATGCGTTAATAGGTGCTGCAGTTACCCATGTTGTTGTTACGAAGCTTGTTGCTAGTGCAAAGGAAAAAGAAGTTATTCTAACCAATACAGAAAAGGTGGGGCAGTAAAAGTGATTATAAAAAATGCTAGATTACGCAATACATCTGGGTTATGGGATATTACTGTGACAGAAAAAAAAATTACATCTATTTCCCCTGCTAATCAGCAACAGCAGGTAGGAGAAATACTCGATGTCGCTGGCTCTTTAGTATTACCTCCATTTATCGAGCCTCATATTCATCTTGATACAACATTAACTGCAGGAGAGCCAAAATGGAATGAGAGTGGCACGTTATTTGAAGGCATTCAACGTTGGTCAGAGAGGAAGCAATCGTTAACGTATGAAGATGTGAAAGATAGAGCTACGCAAGCTTTGAAATGGCAAATTGCCCAAGGTATTCAGCATGTTCGCACCCATGTCGATGTAACTGATCCAAAGCTAACAGCACTACGAGCATTGCTAGAATTGAAGGAAGAAATGGCGGATTTTGTGAGCTTGCAACTTGTCGCTTTCCCACAAGAAGGTATTTTATCCTATCCGAAAGGGAAAGAATTGTTGGAAGAAGCTTTGAAGTTAGGTGCAGATGTAGTCGGAGGGATTCCGCATTTTGAATTCACTAGGGAATATGGTGTGGAGTCGTTAAAAATTGCCTTCGATCTTGCAGAAAAATATGAACGGTTGATGGACATTCATTGTGATGAAATTGATGATGAGCAATCTCGATTTGTGGAAGTAGTGGCGAAAGAAGCCTATGAGCGAGGGCTAGGGTCCAGAGTAACTGCCAGTCATACAACAGCAATGGGATCTTATAATGATGCATATGCTTATAAATTATTTCGTTTGTTAGAGATGTCGGAGATCAACTTTGTATCCAATCCACTTGTTAATATCCATTTGCAAGGGCGGTTTGACTCTTACCCAAAACGGCGTGGTTTAACTAGAGTGAAGGAGTTACTAGAAGCGGGTATGAACGTATGTTTCGGTCATGATGATATCTTTGATCCTTGGTATCCGCTTGGCACAGGAAACATGCTTCAAGTACTTCATATGGGGATACACGTCGCTCAATTATTAGGGTACGAGCAAATTGTAGATTCAATGAACCTCATTACAACAAACAGTGCTAAAGCAATGAGTCTTGAACAAGCGTATGGAATAGAAGTCGGAAAACCAGCTAACTTCATCGTTTTGGATGCAGAGAGTACGTATGAAGCGATTCGGAAACAAGCTATTGTCATGTATTCCATTCGCAATGGGAAGGTTATAGCAAAAACGAAGCCAAGTGAAACAACGATACAAGTAGGAACTGAGGAATATGTGGATTTTACTAGAAAATAAACAAGTGAAATGGAAAAGCCTGCTGGACGAATCCAGCAGGCTTTTTAAATGCGCATTGCTATAAAAACCTTGACACTTGCACGTGCCAACCGATATATTATCTATACAATTAAAAATGAAAATAGTTCACTAGGGGTGCCGCATTTGTGGCTGAGATCAACGTGTGACGTTGGGACTCTTGGAACCTGATCTGGCGTTATAAACCAGCGGAGGGAAGTGGCAGAAACTTTGATTCTAATATGGATTGGAGCAAATTGATTAGCTTAGAATTCGAATGCGATGTCACTTTTCCTCAGGGAAAAAAGTGGCATTTTTTATGCACAAAAATTTTAGGCTTTAAAGTCTAAGCAAAATGTAATCCTTTCGCTATGGAAATTTGTGGATAACTAAGCTTTCTATTCATGAAATCGTCTTAGCTCATATTGAGCAAAACTCGTCATCTCATAAAATTCACTTTTACCATTGGTAGAATGCTACTGTATTGGAATTCAGCTAGGTAAAAAGTTACGATGCTAATACGTTATCGATGTCGTACATGCAATGAGATATTGGCATGAGGGGGAGAAACAATGTCTGTTTTACAGTGGTTTGTTGACTTGGGAGCTAGTGTTATGCTCCCATTTGTAATTTTTATTTTTGCATTGATTTTGCGCACAAAGGTGAGCAAAGCTGTTCGCTCTGGGTTAATCGTTGGTATTGGTTTTATTGGTATTAATCTTGTTATCGGTCTATTAGGTGACAGCTTAGGGCCTGCAATTGAAGCTATGGTTGACAAATATGGTTTAGAGCTCACCATTATTGATGTTGGTTGGCCAGCAGCTGCAGCTATATCATATGGAACCGTTCTAGGCAGTTTGACGATTCCGATAGGTATTGCTATCAATTTACTTTTATTATCGATCGGATTTACTCGGACACTAAATATTGATATATGGAATTTTTGGCATACTTCTTTTACAGCCTCATTAGTTTTGGCGTTGACCAATCATTTCGCTATGGCTGTTGGAGTAATGATTGTTCATCATATAGTATTGCTTTTGCTTGGTGACTGGATTCAGAAGGATATCCAATCCTTTTATGGATTTAAACAGATTACTTTCCCGCATGGGGCTTCTGCTCCATCTTATATCGTAGCCAAACCTTTAAATTACGTATTTGATCGGATTCCTAAATTTAATAAGCTACAGGCAAATCAAGCTTCCATTCAAAAACATCTGGGTGTGTTTGGTGATAAGACAGTAATGGGGGTGGTCATCGGTTTATTTATTGGTGTACTGGCAGGATATGACCTTAAAAATACGTTAATTTTAGCAATGCAGACAGGGGCAGTGCTTGTCTTATTACCACGTATGGTTGCTTTATTAATGGAAGGACTTGCACCTGTTTCAGAAGCCGCTGGAAATTATATGAAGCAACGTTTTCCAGAGAGGAATTTATATATTGGAATGGACAGTGCTTTAGCGGTGGGGCATCCAGCCGTTTTATCAGCTTCTTTGTTATTAGTGCCCATCACTCTGTTTTTAGCCGTGATATTACCAGGTAATAAAGTGTTACCTTTTACAGACTTAGCGACGATTCCTTTTCTTATCGCTTTAATGGTACCTGTTTTTAAAGGTAATATAATTCGGACAGTTATTGGTGGAGCTTTTTATATTGGCATTGGTCTTTATATTGCAACTTGGGTAGCTCCTTTAGTAACAACGACAGCAATGAGTGCCGGTTTTAATATGGGAAATTATGGGGCGATTTCTTCGCTTGTAGATGGTGCAGTGTGGACAACTTTTCCTTTCATTTGGCTAACAGGAAGGATGCATTGGTTTAGTTTTATAGTTTTTGGGTCATTTATAATGGGTTTATTCTTCTATGTTAACAGACGAAAGAGACGCAAACATAAAAATAATTCCTATTGGAGGAAATAAAATGATTAAAATACTCGTAATTTGTGGTACTGGGGTTGCAACTTCTACAATGGTGAAAGAAAAAATACGTGAATGGCTAGAAAAAGAAAAGCTGATACATCAAGTATCGCTTTTTCAATCTAGTGTAGCAGAAGCAGTAAATCAATATGATATGTATGATTTTGTTATCTCAACGACTATTGTACCTGATGAAATGAAAGATTATGTGATTGACGGTACGCCATTCATATCGGGAATAGGGGTAGAGGAAATGTATCAAATAATTCGTGAAAAAGTATTTAGCTGAGAATAGAAATAGATATAATCTGCTGAATGATCGTACAGTTTATCGTACAAGCAGAACTACGGCTTACGTGATGAGAATGGGCTATCAGTCTTGTCTTTCTCAGGCTTTAAACAAACGATGCGGTTGGAAGGAAGTCTCATGTATTGAATACTCCCCTCCGAACATATATCATAGTTTGACGATAAAAAATTCCCACTACTATCATTATTGTAGAAGTGGGAATTTTGTTGCTCCTATTACGCAAATAACTCTTTTACAAATTAGGAGCCTTACGATTTTTTGTCTTTTGTTCATAAGCGTAGTCAATTTGAAATAGATCTTGTTCTAGAAAAGGTTTGCCGATAAAAGTAGCTCCAACTGGTTCACCGTTATCGTCGAATGAATGATAGAATTCTTGCAATTGAAATTTATTATTGGTAGTTCGTTGTTAGGTTTTTTGGTAGCGCATTTCCTATTTAGAAGCGATCAAGAAGTTGGGGAGGAGCAAAGTGAAATCTATGCAGAATAAAAATTCTGAATTAAAATAATTATCATTCGTTTTTTGGCGATCTGTTTCTGATAGCGGGAAACTTAAGATGTGATTTATTATGACAACTTTGCACAAGGATGCAACAGAGTATGCTACTTTCTGAATGAATTGCGGAAAAATGTATTATTGAACGAGGGATGGTAAATCATTTAGAGAGCCTAATATCATCCTATACTAGGCTCTCTCCCCTATCCATATTATAAACCTAATTCTTTTAGATCATTAACCATGGTGTCGATACTATCAGCTTGTACACCGTTGTATTTTTTAATGACTTCTCCTTCAGGGTTAACTAAGAAAAAGCTCGTACCATGTGTTACTTGATCGTTGCCTTCAGGAGGGGGAGCGACCATGCTCTTAAATGATTTGATAGAAAACTCTTTGATCTTCTCAAAATCATAGCCTGTTAGAAAGGTCCAGTTATCTAAATTTGCTTGGTATTCTTTAGCGTATTCTTTTAATACGTCAGGTGTATCATATTCTGGATCGACACTGAAAGAGACAAATTGAATATCTATATTTTCTTCATTTGTCTTTTGTTGTAACTTTGCTAAATTAGATGTCATAGGTAAGCATACGGTTGTACAATTTGTAAAAATAAAATCAGCAATCCAATAGTTCCCCTTCAAGTCCTCTAAGGAAAGTTCTTCGTTATCTTGCGTAGTATACGTAAAGTCCATTACTTCTTCTGACATATTTGGTTCAATCTTTTCTTCTGCTCCACCACAAGCTGTTAGAAAAGCAGCTAATACTAGTAAAGCAACCCCTATAAACTTTTTCATCATCAACTTCCTTCCCGTCTTGTTACCCCCACGTATATTTGATGTTTAAAAGGTTATTTTAGAGCTTCAAATTCAAGTAATTTGTCTCTCCGTTCAAGAGTTGGAGGTCTGCTGAGCACGAGTGTAATTAGATGATAGCAGCACCTACATCCCCTGATTCAGAGGGGTTGGTTCTGATCATACCTTTGTAGTACGAACGATCCTAAAGTGATGAGAAAACTTCCAACAATGAAGATCATGACATTCTTTCCCACTTTTAACTCTTCAAAAACCCTTCTAACATCTGTTAACAATATAAAACATAGTTTAACAAAATTGTACCAAGTAAACACTTCCATCGCAATATGGATATGTGAAGGAAAAATGACAACTTGTAATAGATTTTGATATGGACAGCTCGGTTCATTTGTAACGTATATTTCAGTTATCTATTATTTCGTTACAGCAATTCCTGCAGTATCTTTTACACCGATTCTTGTGCAGTGAGTAGATCGCAGACTTCTACTAAACTATCTACTACTCGATACGTTTTGATGTACATTTCTTCATCAGGTTCGACTAAATCAGGTACTACTATACAATTTATGCCTGCTTGATAAGCAGCTCTTAAACCATTTGGAGAGTCTTCTAGCACCATTGCCAATTCGGGGGTTACATTTGCGCGCTTACATGCTTCAAGGAAAATATCAGGATGAGGTTTTCCGCGTGTTACTTCATCCCCACTCATATAAAAGTCAAATCTAGCTTTCAAATTTGTCATCGTCAAATAGCGATCAATCGTTTCTAATGAACTAGAAGAGGCAACACATTTTTTAATCTTTCGTTCATCTAACATATTGAGAAGTTCTGGAACACCTTTCATTATTTTTAAGCCATCGTTTTTTAATACTTTCTCAGATTCATAGAGATAGTCTTCCACTATGAGGTTAAAGGAAAATTTTTCCCCGTATACGCTTTTTAATATTTTCTCATCTTCTTGGTTTCCAGCACCAATAATCTTACGGTATATGTCTAGTGTTAGGTTATACCCAGCATTTTTCATCGCCTTTTTTAAGGCTTGGAAGGCAATCCGTTCCGTATCAAATAGTAAACCGTCCATATCAAAAATCATTAATTTTAGTTGATTCATTGTATATCCTCCTAAATGAATGTAAAATGTTTGTACTTTATTAGTACTGTTCTTAGTTAGTAATGAAAATACACAGACGGAACTTCTGTAGAAAGTGCGTGTATTAATCTTTCAGGTTGATTATTAACGCACTTCAAGTTTAGAAAATCCATGTTTATTATAGCAATGATTAGAGCAACTAGCTAACATTTGGGTGAAAGGGAGGGGGTGAATAGTAGTATAATAAACATAGCTAACATAGAAGAGATGTCACAAATGATGCTGTGAATTAGGAGGTATACGTAAGTGAAAAAAATTGCGAAGGAAAACTATATTTTGTCAATGTCACCAAAGAACAAGCCTGTTGAAACAGTTTTTTCAGAAGAAACAATTCTATTTGAAACGTACGATTGTTTTAGTAATGAAATGAAAAGCGAAGACGATTTATTCCACACAGTCGGGTGGGATAAAATTAATCCAGCGACAGGACCGTTGTTTGTAGAAGACGCCAGACTAGGAGATACATTAAAAGTGGATATATTGGATATTCAAATCGCTAACCAAGGCGTAATGTCCATCACGCCAGAAATGGGGGCTTTAGCAGGTAGTTTTACTGATGAAAAAACAAAAATTATTCCGATAAATGATGGGAAAGCTATTTTTAATGAAACTTTACATTTACCGATAAAACCTATGATTGGGGTTATTGGAACTGCTCCACTTGATGAAGATGTGCCAACAGGAACGCCAAAAGATCACGGTGGAAATATGGATTGTAAACGAATTGGAATAGGATCTTCCCTTTATTTACCGGTAAATGTAGAAGGGGCTCTTTTGGCAATGGGAGATGTACACGCAGTTATGGGAGATGGTGAGGTAGTTATTTGTGGATTAGAGATTGCTGCTGAAATTACAGTTAAAGTTAGCTTGATTAAAGGACAACCTTATCCACTTCCGTTTTTAGCTGATGACAAACATGTGATGACGATAGCGTCTCGTGAAACGCTAGATGAAGCTTCTAAACAAGCAACGAAACATATGCATACTTTTCTTGTGAATGTACTGAAAATGGAAGCGCATGAAGCAGCAATGTTTCTATCTGTGGGAGCAGATTTAAAAATTTGCCAAATTGTTGATCCGTTCATGACATCGCGAATGGAACTTCCGGTGTGGGTGCTGGATAAATACGGTTACCAACTACTGTAGAGAATAATTTTTGATGATTTTTATGTGAAGAAGAGGTAGAGAAAAGGAAAAAATAAGCTTACAAAAATTAATGGGTCTTCTTGAGAGAAATCGTAGGGGGAAAACTCCCTAATCCCCCTACAAGTGCAAGTTATTTTCTTTTTGCAGCGATTAAATGAATCGTATGTAACTGACCAGTATGATGGGCTTCATGGAATGTAGCAACTTTTGCTAGTCCGCCGATTGTATCTTGCCCTAGAAAAGGTTTTTCCAATGGGATAGCAAAATATTCCGTGTCCAGTTTCATAGCACGCTCCATTTGTTCTTGCAGTTTTTCTCTTAATTCTGCAAGGGATGGGACATTTTCTGGCCAATCAGCAGGTTTTGTACCGTTTCCAAATAGAGAAATAAATTCCTCTGGTAAATGCTTTGTTTGGTTTGGGAAACCAAATAGAAATTGCTCCGCGACAGTTAAAATATGTCCGATATGCCAATGTACCGTATTATTTAGTTCGTCTAATTGTTCGTCAATTAGTGATTCATCTAGTTTATCTAGCTCCATAAACAGCATGTTACGATTCAACGCAAATTGTTCAATTAAATCTTTACTCATTTTTCATCCCCCTAATTGCTCAATTTGAGATTAGTATAACAGAGAAGTTACAAGATGAATAGTTTTATACCTATATATGTATAAGAAATATTGTTTTAATTTTTTACATTGATTTCATTGTTAATCCCTAAAGTGAATTTAGTAGAAATATAATACTAAATAGTAGCTCGAGGATTTGACACTTAGAGTTATTAGACATGTTTCCAGTCTTGAACAGAAGTTTTATGTACCTTAAAGGTAATGGAAGGAAATTGCTGGACATATGGTTTTATGTGCTGTAAGGTAGAAGATAATAAAAATGATGAATATTTGAAATCGCTAGGGGTGCCATTTTTAATGGCTGAGATCAACGTACAACGTTGGGACTCTTTGAACCTGAACTGGCTAACAAACCAGCGGAGGAAAGTGACTGTAAGGCTATTTTACTGTACATAGTCTTACTTCTATATATGTGCATACATGTCACTTTTTCCGATGTTGGAGAAAGTGACATTTTTTGTTCTACCTTTCATGAAAAGCATTCGCTTTTCATGTCAAGATGTGTTGTATAAAAAGACTTCAATTTCTCCATAAAACTGTTTAAACGAATGGGAGGGGACCTAATGCAATTATATGCGGTAACGAATGGAGAAACGGAAGAGACAAAATTAATCAATACAATACTAGCAATTGCTCCTTTCGTAGATCACATCATTTTAAGAGAAAAACAGAAATCGAGATTTGAATATTCGCAATTTGTGCAGGAATTAATAAACAGCGGTGCTCCAAAAGAAGTACTTTGTGTTCATACGCATGTTAAAATTCCGTTTTTAACGGGAGTAAATCAATTGCATATGCCTGAATACTGCACAAATATAGGGGAGATAAAGCGCTTATTTCCCTCTTTAAGAGTGGGGCGTTCTGTTCACTCTTTGGAAGCGGCAAAATATGCTGAAAATAATGGGGCTGACTATGTGATGTTTGGACATATTTATCAAACAGATAGTAAACCAGGTATAAAACCAAGAGGATTATACCAATTGGAACAGATCATTCATGCAATTACAATTCCAGTCATTGCAATTGGTGGGATTACAGGAGATAGAGTATCCGACTTTAAAGATATTGGGGTAACAGGTGTTGCTGTCATGTCGGGGATTTTTAGTGCATCTTGTCCAAAGACAGCTGCTATGAGCCTACGTAAGGAGGTAGAGAAAATTGAAGGATCATTATGAAGTTGTCGTTGTTGGCGGTGGAATTATTGGTCATGCTATTTCGTATCACTTAAATAAAAATAATGTAACTACCCTTGTTGTTGAAAAACAGCAAAGTGGAAGAAAGGCGACAAATGCAGCCGCCGGAATGTTAGGTGTACATACGGAGAATAGTAATGCAAATGAGTTTTATAAATTTTGTCAATCTAGTAGAGATATGTATCAGGAATTAAATTGGGAATTGTATCAACTAACATCTATCGATATTCAGTTAGCTTCTGGAGGCATGGTGGAGCTTGCTTTTTATGAACAGGAAAAACAAGCAATGGAATTAAAGCGACAAGCTTTCCCGAATTTAGAATGGGTGGACCCAAGGCAACTGAAAGCATGGTTTCCCACGTTAGGTAAAGAAGCGATTGCTGGCATTTACATGGAGACGGATGGGCATGTGGAACCCTCACGAGTTTGTGAAGCTTTTAAACAGGGGGCTATCGCAAAAGGTGGCAAGGTGAGAGAGGATTGCCATGTGTGGAACATAAACCACGTAGCCAAAACTTTTCACTTGGATACAGATGAAGGTTTGATAACAGCTGAGCGCGTAGTAATTGCCACAGGGGCTGAGAGTGGGCGATGGTTTACAGCAATGGGGCTAGTTAATCCAATGATACCAGTAAAGGGGGAATGTTTATCAGTTATTTCTAGCGGTATTCAGTTAAAACAGACACTCTTTTGTAAGGATTTTTACCTTGTACCAAAACGAGATGGTCGCTATGTTATTGGCGCAACTTCCGAACGCTATAATCAATCGTCCTATGTTTCTGTGGGAGGAATTGAATCTTTGCTAACACATTTTAATACTATTTTTCCATCTTTTCGAAATGCTAGGATAGATTCTTTTTTAACAGGTGTGCGACCTGGAACAGAAGATGGGATACCTGTTATTGGAGAGCATCCTTCCTTACCAGGTCTTTATTATGCTACTGGGCATTATCGAAATGGGGTATTGTTGGCGCCTGCTACTGCGCAATTAATTGGTGACCTAATAATGAATCAAAACCAAAAAGTTATAGAAAACCTAGTGTCTCCCCAGCGTTTAGCGATGGTTAATAGCTAAAACCAGAAAAATATTTCCGAAGATACGCACTATTAAGGCGAAGATGTATTTTATAAAAAACTAGCTTCTGGTCAAGTTTTTTTATGGGGAGTCTACATTTTGCTAGAATGATGATTCCATAGCTTTATCGTTTTCTATATTGTTAAAAAAGAGAGGAGGATATGGTATGGAACTGCATGTGAATGGAGAGACATTGCATTTTGCCAAAGAGACGATGACAATGCTTGATTTGTTGGAAGCTTATGACATACAAGAAAAAGTAGCAGCAGTAGAAAAAAATAAAGAAATTATTGGCAAAAAAGATTATCCACAGACGATTTTGGAAGACGGAGATAGAATTGAAATTGTTCATTTTGTAGGAGGAGGTTAACCAATGTTACAAATCGGAGAGCGAACATTTGCATCTAGATTATTGTTAGGTACGGGAAAATATCCAAGTTTCCAAGTACAAAAAGAAGCCGTAAATATATCAAAAGCAGAAATTCTAACCTTTGCTGTTAGAAGAATGAATATTTTTGACACAAAAGAACCAAATTTATTGGAAGAATTAGATTTAAAGAAATATACCTTATTGCCGAATACAGCTGGAGCTAAAACGGCAGAAGAAGCAGTGCGGATCGCACGTTTAGCAAAAGCATCTGAACTCTGTGATATGATTAAGGTAGAGATAATTGGATGTGATAAAACATTATTACCAGACCCATTTGAAACAATGAAAGCATCTAAGCTGTTACTTGAGGAAGGTTTTACCGTTTTAACGTACACATCGGATGATGTCGTATTAGCAAGACAGTTAGAAGAAGCTGGTGTACACGCAATCATGCCTGGCGCTTCTCCAATTGGCTCTGGGCAAGGAGTAATAAATCCGCTAAATTTGCAATTTATTATTGAGCAATCGAATGTTCCTGTTATTGTTGATGCGGGGATTGGAGCAGCAAGTGATGCTAGTTATGCCATGGAATTAGGCGCTGACGGAATATTATTAAATACGGCTGTATCTGGAGCGGATGATCCGGTTAAAATGGCAAAGGCGATGAAACTTGCGGTTGAATCAGGGCGATTAAGTTATGAAGCAGGAAGAATACCGAAAAAAACATATGCAACCAAAAGTAGTCCAGATACGGCGATGATAGAATGATAAAACAGCGTTATTCACGACAAGAGTTATTTGCTCCAATTGGAACAGAGGGCCAACAAAAACTAGCTAATAAGCATGTCGTTATTGTTGGAGCTGGTGCATTAGGAAGTGCAAATGGGGAAATGTTAGCTCGTGCTGGTGTTGGGAAAATCACCATCATTGACCGCGATTATGTGGAGTGGAGTAATTTAAGTAGACAACAGTTGTTTACAGAAGAAGATGCAGCGCACGCTCATACGAAAGCTAAAGCGGCATCTAGGCGGTTACAAGCAATTAACGGATCCATTAGGATTGAAGGGGTTGTTGAAGAATTTGCAGCCGAAACCGCAGAAGCACTCATGGAGTATGCTGATTTTGTAATTGATGGAACGGATAATTTCAATACGCGGTTTATTATTAATGATGCTTGTGCCAAATGGCGTGTACCTTGGGTATATGGAGGTTGTTTAACGAGTTATGGCATTGTTTTAGCCATTATGCCTGGAAAATCGCCTTGTCTACAATGTTTAATTGATCAAATTCCGCAGCAAGGGAGAACCTGTGATACGGTGGGAGTGATTGCTCCGGCTGTTCAAATTACCGCGGCATATCAAACGGCAGAATGCTTGAAATATTTAACCGGACACGAAATGTCGCAAGAACTGCTTAATTTTGATGTTTGGGAACGAAAGCATGTATCAGTGAATGTAAGTTCGTTAATCAATCCGCATTGTCCGTCTTGCTCAACGAAGGCAACGTACCCATTTTTAATGAAACAACAAGGAATACAGACAGCCGTTCTTTGCGGAAGGGACACGGTGCAAGTACGCCCTGCACAAACCAATAAATTGTCTATTCCTTCCTTAGCGAAACAGTTAAAACCGTTTTCAGATTCGATGAAAGATAATGGGGAATTATTAATTTTTACGATTAAAAAAAACCGTTTTGTTGTGTTTAAAGATGGTCGAACATTAATTCACGGAGTAAGTGACGTAGATCAAGCTAAAAAGTTATATCAGCGTTATATTGGAGCTTAAAAGATAAGCCCCCTGACATTGTTGCTTCGTTATTGAATAATTGAATGCGACTTAAGAGATGACAGGAAAAAGATGGAATCATTTTTGGCCAACTTGCATGAACAGGATTAATGCTGTGTTTCATATAGAACAACCTTTAAATGAAGGAAAAAACTGCCTACATATATAGGCAGTTTTGATCTGTGAACCTTTTTAAAAGAAGTCTATATCGAAATCTATAATCGAACAAGTATAGAGTCTATACCCAGCCAAAGCCTTTTACGACTTGTGCAATAACGAATGTGACGACAATGGCGATAGTAGTAGGTAATATAAAGGCGGCCGACGTCCATTTTACACTTTTTGTTTCTTTCCAAATGTTGAACATGGTTGTACCACAAGGATAATGCAATAAAGAAAATAGCATCATATTAAGCGCTGTTAACCACGTCCATCCATGGTCAAGAAATATTTGTTTTAAATCGTTTAAGTTATCCACTTCGATCATCGATCCTGTTGCAAGATATCCCATTAAAAGAATCGGCAGGACGATTTCATTTGCAGGAAAGCCTAAAATAAATGCCGTTAAAATAAAACCATCCAAGCCAATCGCCTGTGCAAAAGGGTCTAAAAACCCAGCAAAATGTTCAAGAACACTTTGATCACCAACGAAAATATTCGCTAAAATCCAAGTAATAACGGATGCTGGTGCAGCAATAATGACGGCTCTTTTTAATACAAACCATGACTTATCCAATGTAGCTCGAACAATCGTATTCCATATTTTCGGTTTTCTGTAAGGTGGCAGTTCCAATGTATAGTGTGAAGGCACACCGCGCAATAATGTTTTGGAAAGAGCCCATGAAACAAAGATAGTCATGATAATGCCAAACAATACAATTCCTACGACAACGGACGCAGCAACAAACGTATTCATACCGCCTGGAAATCCAGCCGCCATAAATAAACCTGCAAGGAGAATTAATACTGGCCAGCGCCCATTACACGGGACAAAGTTGTTTGTCAAGATGGCTATCATGCGTTCCCGTGGTGACTCAATAATGCGTGAAGACATGACCGCTGCAGCATTACATCCGAACCCCATTGCCATCGTTAACGATTGTTTACCATGTGCACCAGATTTTTTAAATACACGATCTAAATTAAACGCTACTCGTGGTAAATATCCGAAATTTTCTAGCAAAGCAAACATTGGAAAGAAAATAGCCATTGGTGGCAGCATTACACTAACAACCCAGGAAGTACCACGGTAAAATCCTTCTACCAATATTCCATACAACCAATCTGGGGAGTTAGCCCATTGGAATAATGAAGCAAGCCAATTTTCAACTGTAGCAAATAACTGGCTTATAACAATACCTGGATAGTTTGCCCCTACAATCGTTAAATAAATGACTAATCCAAGTAGCATAAGCATAATGGGAAAACCATAAATACGTGATGTTAAAATGTTATCCAAATTTTCATCAAGCCAGGTGGTTTTTTTATTAGAACGCTGTATGGAATGCTGGGTTATGCTTTGTGTAGATTGATAAATACTTGAAACGATATGATCTCTTAACGTATTTTCTTGATCACTGTACTTTTCAAACAATGCATCAAGTTGCTGTATTTGTTGGTTTGTTTCATACGCCATGACAACAGCCTCCTTGTGCAGATGGATGTTTTTCCGAACTGAATTGTTGGTTTTGTATATACGCTTTTAGCGATTCTAATAATTTTTTATCTCCATCTAATATACGTAAAGCGATCCATCTCGCAGGAAAGATATCCCCAAAAATATGCTTGATTTCTGGTTCGAGTTCTTTTATTTTCTTTTCTATTTCTGGACTATATTTAATTTTGTAACCTTTCGTTATTAATTTACCTTCAATCATTCGGTCTATCGTTTTTAGTAGTTGAATGATACCAATTTTTTCTCTAGCTGATATTAACACAACTGGAATACCTAATTGTTTAGATAACGCTTCTTTATCAATATGGATGCCTCTTTTTCTTGCTTCATCAATTAGATTGACACATAGAACGGCACGATCAGTCATTTCTAATACTTGTAATGCTATATTTAAATTTCGCTCTAACGAAGTAGCATCCACTACAACGAGTGCAATATCCGGTTTTTCAAAAATAATGTAATCTCTTGCTACTTCTTCGTCAGCTGAATTGGAGTAAAGAGAATATGTACCAGGTAAATCAATGACCTTATATACATGCTTCTCTGTTTTTAGTTCACCTTCAGCCCGTAATACCGTTTTTCCAGGCCAATTTCCTGTGTGTTGTTTTAACCCAGTAAGCAAGTTAAACAATGTGCTTTTTCCTGTGTTTGGATTTCCTGCTAAAGCAATGGTATGAGACATTTATACCACCTCTTTATGAACTTTCTTTGCGTAGATAAAAGAACTTTCTTCTTTCCGCAGTGCGATCGTCGTGTTAAAAACTTTAAAAGCGATTGGATCTCCTAATGGACTTTTCTGTACTATTTCAATGGTGGCTCCTGGGACAAAACCTAAATCTAGTAATCTACGCCGTATGACATCATCTCGTAGTTCAACAGATGTAATTTCTATTCGATCACCAATTTGAAATTGATAGATAGGTTTTTTATCAAGCATATTATGTCGCTCCTTTGGTTGTGAGTTAAATAGTTGGTTTAGGGAAACTTTAGGTTATACATAACTATATTTTAATAACATATGCTTTGTTGATATGGATGTTGATTTTGTTTACTCTCTAAATATATTATGATTATAACTCAAAAAGTTGCCTTAACGCAAACAATGTGTCCAGTTTTTTTGTAATACTGTAATAAGAGGCTTTCATGATTTTTTTACTTTATGGGGATTTTACAGTTCCTATTAGGAGTAACATGAATGGGGAGTAATGAGCATTCACAGGGGAAAAAAGTTAGTCCGTATTATAAACGAGTATATATCTAAATAATCGGCTTACATTTTAATTCATTCAAGTTAAAACATACCTTGTTGCCATTTCCAAAATGCCAAATGATGGTATAATAGACCTACATAATTAGTTGTTAACTATTTAAAATATGTCGTTATTATAAAGTTATACGATAAAAGAAGTACCGGCAAGGGAACATTACAGAAGCATATTATGTCACTATCAGCAAGCTAGCTGACTCCCCAAGTTTTATGACGAAATCTTCGTTTTTTCTTATACTTCCCATAGTAGAAAAAAGGATGAATTTTAAGTCTTATCGACTAAACAAAACTACGGCAATTTGCCATAAAATTTGCTGTGAAGTGAAATTTTCTAATGTTTTGAAAGGAGGCTAATCATGCGTTGCCCAACGTGTGGAATGAAAAAACAAAGAAGAACGCGTTTCTGTTTAAATTGTGGAAGAACGTTAAAGCGAGGAATAGCATTTAAGTTAACAGCCATCATTTCATTTTTGCTCCTTGTGAGCGGAGGCACTTATTTATTTATCGAAAGTAATGCTGCTAGCAATCGTCTAGAAACGCATACAAAAGCGGCTAACGCTGCAAGTCGCAATGATCCAGAATTAATGAACAAACAAAGCGATGACTTAGATGATGAAAAAACCGTTGAAGAAAAGATTCAAATGGCTGAAAAAAACGTATATACAGTTAGGACGAATGAAAGGGAAGGTGCTGCTTTTTTATATAATGATCAAGGCATCTTATTAACGAGTGCACATCTTGTTGAAGGGCATACGGAAGTACAAGTTAGAAATAATCATGATGCATTTACTGGCTCTGTTATCGGCTATTCCAATGAAACAAATCTGGCAGCGATTCAAGTATCTGAACTGGCAGGGGATCAACCAGCACCAATCGAGAGGGAAAAAGGTTTATCTGCAGGGGATGAAGTTATTGCTATGGGAAGCGAGCGTGTTTTAGACAATAATACAACGCCTACTGTTGTCAACGAAGTGGACTGGCATTTTTCTTATGGAAATTTTACATATGAACATACGTATCAATTGGAAGAGACGCTATTACTGGGATATAGTGGTGGGCCTTTATTGTCTGGCGAGACTGGTAGCATGATTGCTATTAATTCGATTGCCCATGTCAAAGATATTGCTGTACAATTTAGTGTCCCTATACACGAGGTTGCAGATATGATAGACGGTTGGATAGATGAACCGATGAATGCAGCAACAATTACAGAACAATTTTATGATGCAGATGGGGGCTATTTTTTTGGAGATTTTTGGGGGACTCGATATCCAGAAGAAACGGCCACCAATCAAGAAAGTGAATCTACTAGTAAGGGAGAAGGCAGTGTAACAAATGCCGCCGAAAATAATACTTCTAATCATAGGGGACAGCAAACGTGGCAAGCACCTGCTTATACGCCACCAGCTAATAATGGATGGCAAAACCGGGACAATAATACGCAAAATGGCACCAATGATATAAACCAAAATTCGACTCCGGAACAAAAGAAGGATAATGAAACAAATAAAGGCGCTGGTGAGGGTCCTTCAGACGGTGGTGACGATCAAACAAATTATGACGAGAATTCAACTAAACCTACAGATGGACCGAAGAAACCAGAAGAACCAGAGAAACCAAAAGAACCTCAAGAAGACTCGTCAGAAGAAGATAACGAATCTAGTCAGCAATAATTTCATTTGTAATCTTTTTGTCTTAGACAGACTTGGCCTAAGTCTGTCTAAGACTAGAGGCAGTGAGGTGTCATGTTATAAGAGACAAACCCTATCCATTCATTTCCTAATGATAGTTTACTTTTAATTTTCTATCGTTTTTGTTGGTTTTCTTACAAAACACATAATTGCGGCGGCGAGATATAACAAAGATTGAAATAAAATTCCTGATAATAAAAGCCAGCCACTTAGAACAGCTGCTGCAATAAAAAATCCGCCGGCAGTTTTAGGGTTTCGCTTCAACTGTAATACACCAATCAATCCTAAAGTAAAGCTTATCAGAGCACCAATAATAGGAATCCAAATAAAGATAGATAAGAAGGAACCAAGGTCTGAAAGCATTCCAAAATCAGCCGGATCAATAGAACCTTCAAGCAGGTCGATACCACTGTTTAAAAGCAAAATGCCAACGATCCCAAAAATAGCTAAAGCACCGTCCATTAAAAATCCGACAATGCCTAAAATCTTTTCAACTGTTCGATTCACGCTTGTTACCTCCTCAGTCTAATCAATGGTTTTATTATGTTACGTAAAAACAGCACGAATTGTTTCATTTTTCTTTATACGATACAAAACGAACATGACCTCGTTGTAAGTGTGCCAAACGTTATTAGGGTTGCGAATTTAATGTTTCCCTTTTTTCGGAAAGCAAACGGTCACGGTTGTACCTTCCCCAACTTCACTATTAAAATCTATGGTTCCGTGATGAGCGTCTACAAGTGCTTTCACAATGGAAAGCCCGATTCCTATACCGCCAGTCTTGGTCGCCCTTGACTTATCTCCACGATAAAAGCGTTCAAACAAAAATGGAATATCTTCCTTTTTAATACCTATTCCCTCATCCATAACCATAAAACAGATGCAATCTTCCTTCTCTTCTGTAAAAATTTTCACTGTCTTTCCTGTTGGAGTATACTGCAATGCATTGTTCATAAGGTTTGTTAAAATTTGTGTAACTCGGTCTTCATCTGCACGAAAATGGATTTCTTTGTTTGGAAAGTAGCTCCTTAATACAACCCCTTTTTTATGAAAAGCCGGCTGAAATTGACTATCCATAAAACGAAGAAGTTCCCCTGCATCTAAAGTAGACATGTTCAATTTCTTTTGTGGGTTTTCCACTGCAATTAACGTTTCCAATTCATTGACGAGTCGCACTAAGCGCATAAGTTCATGGTGGCTTTTTTGCAATCGTTCAGGAGTTGGTTCCCAAATACCGTCTTGATAAGCTTCCAATTGACTACGTAAGGTTGCTAATGGTGTTCTAAGTTCATGTGCAAAATCAGCGGTAAATTGCTTTCTTAGTTGTTCCTCTTTCGCCAAGGAATTAGCTAATTCATTAAATGACTCCCCAAGCTGTTTCATTTCAATACTTAAATCTTTTACAGGCACGTCTACTCGTTTATGTTTTTTTAATTGCTGTACAGCTGTTGATAACCGCGTAAAACCAGCACTTAACCTTCTAGAAAACAAAAAACTAAATAAAATCGATAACAATATAATAGCGATTACCGCAATTAGTATGTTTTTTTGAATCGATTTTAAGAAAGTAAAGTCCTCACCAACGAGTTCTACTGGATACACCACTTCCATCGTGCCAACCTTTTCTCCGTCTACTTCAATAGGGTGAGAACTTGTTTCGTAATCAACTTTTTCTGCTTGTTGATGCATGCCCATTCCCCTCATCATGTGCTGCATTCTTGTTGAGTCTGCAACAGCATTACCAGCCCGATCATAAATAGTATAAAACAAATTCTCTGTCATTGCTTGGTCATGAAGCATGCTGTTTGCTTGTTCACTTACTAAGCTTCCGGTTTGCTGATACGTTCGAATGATCTCTTCCTCTACAAATGACGTTTTTTCTTCTCTACTTATTTGTAAATAGCTAGAAAATTGATTTTCTACCCCGAAAAATATGGAAAAACTCGTTAAAAAAACACCGCATAAGGAAACAATTAATAAATAAATAAAAATTTTAGTGCGGAGTGTTAGCTTCATCTGGTTTGCCCCCAAACTTATACCCCATTCCAAAAACCGTTAATATATAATCAGGATGTCTAGAATCCTGTTCGATTTTTTTTCGTAAATTTTTTATGTGTGTATCAATACTTCGCTCATATCCTTCAAAAAAAAGATCATCCTCTTCTTGAATTTTTACGAGCAAATCCCCTCTGCTATATACCCTTCCAGGATAACTAGACATTGTTATTAATAGCTTATATTCATTCGGTGTAAGTGCGACAACTTCATTATTGACTTTTACTTCCTTTTTTAAATGGTCAATAATTAGTTGCCCGTCGTTAAAACGGAGTTGGTCATTTTTTTCCGTCTTAGAGATTCGGCGCAGTAAAGCTTTAGCTCGCACAACAACCTCTCTTGGGCTAAAAGGCTTGGTAACATAATCATCTGCACCGATGACAATTCCATTTATAATATCATCCTCTGCTGACTTAGCAGTAAGCATAATAATTGGCATATCACTATCTTTTCTAGTTAATCTGCACACTTCCTCTCCAGAAATATCGGGGAGCATTAAATCAAGAAGCACAATATCTGGGTTCCCTTCTTTTATTTGTTTTAGCGCTTCTAATCCATTGGCGGCAAATAAAATACTCCAACCTTCTTTTTCAAAATAAGCTTGCAAAACTTCACGAATCATTTCTTCATCATCGACAATTAATATGCGTGTCATTATTTTTCCCCCTCTTGTTTTGCACATCTTGTATTCTAGAAAGTGTAACCTGCTTTCATCTCACGAATGTAATAGGCTTACTAAAGCTGTCTAGTTAGACATAGACAATAACTACTTACATCTATTATTTGTAATTCCTATAGTATCATGCCAGCACAGTAGAATTCACATCTTCACAACTTCTCCATAAGTTCTCCATAAGAACTACAAATGCGTGCGATATGATATAGATAATGAAAGAAAGGAGTTGGGCATAATGAAAAAATTAATGATTGGTGCTATAACAGGAGCGATTATTTTAGGTGGTGCAGCAACGTATACATTCGCTGATGCCAATGAAGAGAATCAAGAATTTTATAATGATAGGAGACCGTATATGGAAGAAATGCATCCAAACTTCTCCGATGAGGATTATGAAGCAATGTATAACTTTTGTCACGGAAACGGAGACTTAGAAAGACGGCATCGCGGTGGAAATGGTTTTGATAAAAACAATGAATAGATAAGAGGTGAGTAGTAATGATGAATGGCTATGGCCTTCATTTTGCAGGATTTGGAATACTAGGATGGATAATAAACCTTC
>NZ_JABXHF010000055.1:0-29930 GCF_013393565.1 Virgibacillus sp. | reverse complement strand
CGGGCGTGATGAATTGGCGATGGAGATACCTTTAAAGAACAAAGCTATCGCCAACGCAAAAGCGAGCGTATCACGCCCGCTTCTCCACGTAAAGCCTGTATATTTTATTGTGTGCAATTCCCATTTACACAAAATAGTTTATACTCCCAAGTGCCTCTCTCTTCTATGTCTTAGCATTTACTTTTACACTGATCGATAGTTTGGCCATGTATAGTTATGGAATAATTATCCATTTGAAATAAAATCATGTATCTGTTCCTCCATCAGTATGTTTAACGTAATCTATGGTTCTCCTCCAATATAGCATATATTTTCATTTCTATTGAAGCAGGTAAATTCTGCTTACATGCATTTTGTAAGACATTTGTATGGGAAATGCCGTGTTTTCGGAAATATTTTTCCATATACTTGACTTTTTGCTCTCTTCTTGGCATTAATTGATAAAGCACGAACCAATCTTCTAGTAAGCAGAATGGAAGTACCTCCCCTAAATAGTTATGCCGCTTGACGGAATAATTGGAAAAATCATAGGTATACAAACCATTTGTATGCTCTAACTGACCATCATATCCACAGTTGCTGTTTTCACACGAAACTTATGAAAATATACGGTAGCAAATGGCTTGTGGCGCTCTACTTCTTTTTCTTTTCCCATCTTTTGTAAAACATGGACAGCCTTATCTATATGCTCTGGTTCTACAATAATGTCTATATCATTTACATGATCTACAATATCATAGTAAGCTAACAGCATAGAACCGCCAATTCCCCAGGTAATTTGAGCTTTGTCTAACTCTTTGGCTATATCTACGATTCGTTTGACATTCATGAATCCACCTCTTTTTATTTTATGCAGCAACGTAAAGATATACAAATTAGAAAACATAGCTTAGCAAACTTTCTTTAAGCGTAAGCTAACTTTTTTATACAAGTCTACATCATTACACTTTTGTAGCAAAGAAAGTAATCCCTCCAAATCATAAAGCATAAGAAGGATTACTTTCTACATTGCTTATTGTCGTTGTTACATAACATAACGCTGTTACATTTTTTATGATTACGTATTGAACCATTCCACATATAGAAATTTATTTTTATATTTTAAAGTAGTAGTGTAGACTCCAACCAACTATTTTTATAAGTGAGACGCGTCGTTATTTTTCTACTGTAATTTCATACTCTTCATGTTCATGCAAATCATCATCGTTTTCTACATGAACAATTAATTGATATTTCCCTTTGTCTGTGAATGTATAAGAACCTGTGTATTCTCCTGCTTCACCTTCTTCAGCGTCTACCCATTCTTTATCCTCTGTATTTTCCCGACCGATTTCATAACGAACAGAAGCTTCTTCTAAAGGTTTTTCATTCATTTGTAGATGTACCATTAACTCTGTTTCTTCTCCCGCTGCCACATTTTCTGGTTCCATAAAGTGTAACGCAAATCCGTCTGTTCCCTCGTGGTTGGCATGTTCTTCATCACCCTTTGTTTCTGGATTCTCCACATCACCAACTGTAATCGCTTTTTGCGGCATCGTATGCAGATCTCTAGCGGTTGTATGAGCAAACATCTCGTATACACCGTTATTATCAAAAATAACTTCTGCAGTGTAAGTGCCATCTTCATGATTGGTAGATTCGTAATTAGTACTGTCATCTTTCTTACCTTTTTCCCAAATTTCAAACACCACTTCATCTGCATCTGTTACTTTTTCTTCCCCATAAGTTACCGTTGCTTTCAACTCAACAGTGTCTCCTACTTCAGCTGATTCAGGAACTTCAAAATCCACTTTTAACTCTTTCGGCTCCTCCTCTTTAGCATCCGTACTTTTCTCAGCCTTCTCTTCTTGTCCACATGCGGTCATTAAGATTAACGCAATAATTCCAATAAACATCCAAAATCTTCTTCTCATGATACAACAAATCCCCTTTTAAATTTAAAATTTTAGTGATGCTTGCATTGTGTCGATCCTTTCATTTGTTGATGTAAGACTTCTTGTACCTCATCAAATGAATACACTTTTCCTCCAAAACCCTTTACAAATTTATCAGCATGTTCTCGGTACTCAAAAGTTAATAATTGCGGATGGCAGCAGCCCATATGTAAAGAAGTATCCGTCACATACCAAGCTAAAGAAGCACTAATGGTTGTACTCCTTAGAAAATCAGGGCAGATGGCTTGATTCACTTTATCACCAAGTTGTTGTTGGCGTAGTAAGCCACAGTGGGCACAACAAGTAACTTCGATGTTATGATTCGTCAATATTAAGCGATAAGCCATTTTTTCATTTATTGACCTTGCACAATAAACACACCTATCCTGCCTGTTTTCCTCTGTTTGCACTAAGGAAATGCCACCAAAGGTTTTTGTTACAATTCCTTCTTCTTCCAAGGATTTAACATCACGATGTATGGTCATCTCTGATACACCAAACATGTCGCTTAAATCTGCAATTTTCAAATTTTTCCTCTGCAAAATCAGCTCTTTAATACGTTCCTTCCTTTCAAGTGGTAACATAGATACCTCCCCTCATTCCACAACAAATTCTAACAATCTAAAACAAAATATATCATTTGCAATCGGATACAACAAGCCTTTTTTCGTGACATGTTTGTGAACTTGTTTGTGACAAAGTTCACATAAAATGAAATTTCGCCCACTTATTCGCTTCTAGTTGGGAATAAAATGGGCTTGTGCAAATGTTCAATTATGCTACTGTAGATCAGTTAGCTTGCGATGGAACAATGGATAGTTCTACCTATCATATAAACCTTCAAAAACAAACAGCCACTACTAAAGCTATTAGAAATTACATAAAGTCTATTTTCTTTAGCATATATGTCGCAAAGCAGACCAAGCTCTCCTGGTTCCAATTTGGGTTCGTTAAGTTCCGCTGATAATGTTCTAAAATCTAACAGCTACCGTGCTATCGATTACTAGCTGGCTTCTTCTATCACGTTCTACAAACCAAGAACTCGGGCCCCCTTTGTCCAGTTCTCATCTGTTCTAGAGTAAAAAACTGCCGCAAGAATCTCCGGCAGTTTCACTTAACAAAACGAATCTTTTGATTTTGGTACAGACAAGCCAAATAATGGGCGTAAATATAAAGCGATAAATGTTCCTCCTAGTGCTAAAATCCCCCATATATAGCCATGTAAACTAAATGAGGCAATTCCTCCAAAATAAGCGCCAATATTGCACCCAAAAGCTAAACGGGCTCCATAACCCATTAACAATCCGCCGATAACTGATGCAGCGACATTTTTCAAATTTAAACGTGTAAATTTAAATAAACCACCAGCAGCAGAAGCTATAAAAGCTCCTAAAATAACGCCAAAGTTCAGTACAGTTGTGGAATCAGCAAAAATGGAAGCTTGTAATGCTTGAGCATTATCCCCTTGCCAATAACCCCAGCTTGCTACATCCACACCTATAAGTGCAGCAATTTTAGAACCCCAAAGTGCAAAACCAGATGTTATTCCCCAAGGTGTGCCTCGCGTCATAAGTGTTAGCGCATTTAATACAGCTAATACCACCGCTGCCGCAAGTAAAGGCCATGACCCCCGCAATATACGCTTCCAGCCTTTTTCGGAAGGTACAGATGCCATTTTAGGTGATTGTTTTTTCTTCTCTACAACAATCGTGATCCATGTAATCATGCCAAACAAAATAATTGATACCAACCATGCGCCACCATATCCAAGGCCCGTAGATGTAGCTAAAGAAATAGGTGCAAAGCTCGGTAAATCTTCTGTCCAAAAAGGAAGATGTTTTGCGCCAATGGTAGACCCAATAATAAAAAATAGGAGTGTTACAAACATAACCGATCTCCCCCCACCAACAGCGTAAAGTGTCCCTGAAGCACATCCACCACCAAGTTGCATGCCTATCCCAAATACGAAAGCTCCAACTAGCAAGCTAATACCAACAGGCGAAACATAGCCGTTTACTTCTGCACCAAAAAAAGAATAACCGTAAGCAAGAATTGGGGCAAACAACGTAACTGCTACAGCAAGCATGAGCACATGAGAACGTAATGCTTCTCCATTACCTACAGACATAAAACGTCTAAACGCAGAAGTAAAACCAAAACGTGCGTGAAACAATGTATAACCTAATAACAAACCAAGTAATAACAAAATTGGCTGGGTCATTTCCTGAGTAGTAAATAAATATATTCCAAGGAGAAAAGCAACAATAATTCCGCCTGTAATGAAAGTAGTTTGTGGTTTGTTTAAATGGAACTGATCCGTACGCACAGGATCTTTCACTTCACTAACTGGTTGAACCTTCATCAAAAAACACCCTTTCCTTATAAAATTAGTCGGATTTAGTTTATAATAATACAATCTACACAAATATGTGTCAATACTTTTTAGAAAAATTTGGCTTGTCGCTAATCTTTATAGCCAAAACTATAGTTGTCCTTATACTATACACCTCTAAACTTCTAAACTTTCCTATTGTGTAAAAAATATTAGAAAAAACTTAACTTCTCAAAATCGCTGTAACTAGCCTTCCCTACAGTTTTAAATCTATCTCTTTCAAAGCAGAAAACAGCACGATTAATAATCCATAGCCCCTAAGCTATATACATAATTTATTGGCTATATGGAAAATCTACGTATAGCAAAGGAGGATGTTACATGTCTGAACAAAACAAAAACCGTAACAAAGACAAAAATAAGCAAAACAATCAAAATAAACACAATAAGTTACGTCCCGATGTTGAATTTTCCAGAGAAAATCCAATGAATCAGGAAATAAAAAAGCAAAATCGTTAAGCATTAACATTGTTGTACCTTCATTTAATGGAATAAAGCTCGTTGCAAAACGAAAATTCTTCATGAGACTTGGCTTATCGCTAAGTCTCATTTTTCATACGTTGGTTTATTGTATAAGAAAAAAGATTTCACCATAATGCTTGGAGATAAGTCAAGTTGTTTAGCATTTTCATAAGATAAAATTGGAGCACTTATAGTACACACCATAAAGTATTGTCGATAGTAAGTCTTTAAAATACATATGTTAAAAAGCAGCACTACTTTCATAAAGCATTTTATTATGCTTTTTTTTACACATCGCGTAAACTCTATATAGCTCCAAACGATTCAAACATGGAGCACCACTTATATTTCCTTTTAGAAAAATTCTATGACGGAAAAATGAATTATATTCCTATATAATGTGAATTTTGACTCAGCAGGGAGTTTGGTACATCCTCCACTGAATGTTCGTATATCATACTCAAAAGCCTCTAAATGAAAGGGAGGTTCTCCATGCAACAAGTTTATAGTGATATTAATCAATTTCGTGGAACTCATTACGACTTTGGCTATTACCAAGGAACGCTATTAAAAAATTTGCCTATTTTACCCAATCGAAAAAAGCAATGGGCCGCAAAAAAGCAACGCCATTTTATAATAGATGACAACAAAATAAAAGAACGATTATTTCAATTTGCACCTGGTATTTGGGATGAACTTCACGGTCTAAAAGATGCTCTACAAATGAATATTAATGAAGCAATTCAAGATTTTGGTGGATATTATTTGGAGTACGGTCGTAGTGGCTGCTCGATTTACACAAATTCGGATTACATGGTGCGAAATTACGATAATGCACCCTCTACCTATGAAGGTCGTTATTTACTGTATCAACCTACAGATTATGGATACGCCGCTCTCGGCCCTACAATGCAAATAACAGGACGAACAGATGGGATGAACGAGCATGGTTTAGCAATGGGGTATAACTTTATTAATCGTAAGCAGTCTGCTGACGGATTTTTATGTAATATGATTGGACGAATTATTTTGGAAACATGTAAAAATGTAGAAGAGGCTGTTGCACTTTTAAGGGAAATACCACATCGACACTCTTTTAGTTACGCCTTACTCGATAAAAATGGCATGAGTAAAGTCGTCGAAGCCTCTCCTCGAGATGTTGTGGTACACAATGCTTCTATTTGCACAAATCATTTTCAGCATTTATCTAAAGAAAACCGTTTTCGCATGGATGATTCCTTGCGACGTTACGATGCAATAGAAAGTCAGTCTACACATATCCATACCCCTTATCAAGGTTTCCAAATGTTCAATCAGTCAAATAATGGTATATTTTCGACGAAATATGGGTCTTGGGCTGGAACACTGCATACGGCGCTATATCTACCTAAAAGTAAACTTGCGTGGTTTGCGCTAGGAGGAAATAGAGAGCCTTTACTATTTGACTTTAACCGTTGGCTTCAAGGTAAAGACACAAATATGAAGCAAGTAAAAGGAGAATTGCATAGTTTGGAAGTTTTTGCAAACATGAAACTTTTTTAATGGTGCTAGAAGCACGAATCATTTTTTCTCAACATAACCAGTGGGCGATGTTTCCCTTCTGGTTACTTGAAGCCTTTTCTACCTTCTATCTATGTTATACTTATATACGTTAGAAAAACTTGGCTTGTCGCCAAGTTTTATGGCAAAAGCTAACGTTTTTCCAATAGTGGAACAAAGGGACAAATACATCTCAAAAACGTCTAAAAAATGGACATGTCCAGTAATAGTAGGAACACATAATCATTCGCTTGGAAGGAAAGGTGTCGACTCCTACTGGAAAAGCATGAGCTTGGCGTTTTTTGCGAGCGAGGAGACTCAAGCAACCCTGTGGAAAGCGCCCGCCTATAGTGAAAAACGACGGGTTCAAGTACGTATACAATTTGGATTAGGAAAACAAATAAAATTTTAGAAAAATAACGGGTGAATATAGCACCTAAATTCATATACGAGGAGTCATTTTATGATACTCATGATTGACAATTATGATTCATTTACCTTCAATTTAGTACAATATATGAGACAGCTTGATTTGGAAGTGCGTATTGAAAGAAATGATGCGATCACTGTAGAAGAAATTCAACAATTGCAGCCAGAAGCGATTGTCCTGTCTCCAGGTCCTGGAACTCCAAATTCAGCTGGAATTTGTTTAGAAATTGTAACGAAACTATACCAGCAATTTCCTATACTTGGTATATGCCTTGGTCATCAAACGATTGCCCAAGCTTTTGGCGCCACGATTGAAAAAGCAAAACAACCCATGCATGGTAAAGTGTCTCTCATTACCCACGATAATCGAAGAATGTTTCAAAATCTAAATAATCCTCTAGCAGTTACTCGGTATCATTCCCTCATTGTAAATAAAGAATCCATGCCAGACTGCTTAGAAACAAGCGCTACGACAAAAGAGGGAGAAATCATGGCGCTTCGCCATAAATTTTATCCAATAGAAGGCATACAAGCACATCCCGAGGCAATTTTATCAAAAAGTGGAATCGAATTACTACATAATTTTTTTACTGTCAAAGGAAGTTATAAGAATGGAAAATATTTACCTGCAATTTGACTTTAACGAACAGCAACCTGTTGCATTCAAAGATCCCATTACCATTATTTACACCTATGAGTTATCTGAAGTTGTCCCTTGTTTGCAGAAGGTGGAGCAATATATTCAAGCTGGATACTACGCAGGAGGGTTTCTAGCTTATGAAGCTGCGCCAGCATTTGACCCAGCTTTTCAAGTACATACAAACGGGAGCTTCCCGCTAATATGGTTCGGTATTTTTTCAGAAGCGGAGGCACCTCACAAACGACGAGTGAGTCCATTTGCCATTCAAAAATGGCAAATGGATATCAAAGAACAAGAATATAAGCAGCAAATTGAACATATTAAACAGCAGATTGAAGAAGGTCATACATATCAAGTTAATTATACCATTCCCTTAAAGAGCTATTTTACAGGTGATAGCTTTGCATATTATGAGCAATTAGCCGCTTCTCAAGCTGCAAACTACGCTGCTTATTTACAAACGGGCAATTATTCTATTTTATCGGCTTCCCCAGAGCTTTTTTTTCATTTGAAAAAGGGGGTAGTTAGTACAAAACCGATGAAAGGAACTGCAAAAAGAGGTAGCACAATCGAAGAGGATAAAGCAAATGCGGATTGGCTCTATTATTCTGAAAAGAATCGTGCGGAAAATGTGATGATTGTTGATTTATTACGTAACGATCTTAGTAGAATTGCAAAACGCGGAACCGTACGTGTACCTGAACTGTTTGCAATAGAACGCTACCCCACTGTTTTTCAAATGACATCAACTGTTACAGCAGAAGTGGAAACGAATTTAACGAGCATCTTTGAAGCATTGTTTCCTTGTGGTTCGATTACCGGGGCACCAAAAGTCAGCACCATGAATATCATTCGTAATATAGAAAAAACACCGCGCAATATTTATTGTGGCGCAATTGGCTACATAACTCCTGAACATGAGGCGATTTTCAACGTACCGATTCGAACGGTATCCATTGACAACACTAGTAATGAAGCTACTTACGGTGTAGGAGGAGGAATAACTTGGGATTCAACAGCGGAGGAAGAATATGAAGAAATGCTTGCCAAAACGCTCGTGTTAGAAAAAAAGGAAAATAGCTTTGACTTACTGGAAAGTATTCGGCTAGAAAACGGTTGTTATCCATTGCTTGCGTACCATTTAAACAGAATGGAAAAATCGGCTACCCATTTTTCTTACCCATTTGATCCATTATTTATAAAGCAGAAACTCGAACAAATCGCCCAACAATTGAATACAGGAGTGCACAAATTGCGTTTATTGTTATCAAAAACTGGGCAAATTAATTTAGATCTTCAGCCGATAAGCATGTTAAAAAAACAACTGCATGTTCGTCTTGCTACACGGGCAATAAACAAAACAAACCCTTTCTTTTATCATAAAACGACAAACCGAGAAATATACGAGGCTTTTTTAACAGAGCATCCCGATGCTGATGACGTTTTATTATGGAATGATGAGTTGCAAATCACCGAATTTACCATTGGCAATGTGGTCGTAGAAATAGATAAAAAATATTATACTCCCCCAGTAGAATGCGGGTTGCTACCAGGAACCTTCCGTCAATATGTACTTGAAACAAAAGAAGTGCAAGAAAAAATCATTACTATTACAGATTTACAACAAATATCGAATATCTGGCTTATTAACAGCGTTAGAGGCTGGGTTCCTGTTACCATTGAAAGGGGACAAATGTAAAAATAGATTTTGTAGAAGTAAAAAGCTCCAGATAGATTTGTCTATTCTGGAGTCTTTTCTTTAACCAAGCGCAACATCTAATATCATCATAACCGTAAAGCCAACCATTAAACTCATGGAGGCTAAATCACGATTGCCTTGTTCTTGCGACCCAGGAATAACCTCTTCTGCCACTACAAAGATCATTGCTCCGGCTGCAAAGCTAAGTGCATATGGTAGTAATGGCTGAATAAACGTTACAGCTAAAGCACCAACAACACCAGCTATTGGTTCAACCATTCCTGAAAATTGACCGTACATAAAGCTTTTCTTCCTAGACATCCCTTCCCTTCTCAATGGCATTGATACCGCAACACCTTCAGGGAAATTTTGAATGCCAATACCAATCGCTAAGGCTACTGCCCCTGTAATAGTCGCTGTTGGAAGGTCAGCAGCAATAGCTCCAAAAGCGACACCAACGGCTAAGCCCTCAGGAATATTGTGTAACGTGATCGCCAAAACTAACAGCGTGCTACGTTTTTTACGTCCTGGATGTATCCCTTCTGCTTCTTGGATTGGAGAAGTAGGATGCAAATGTGGTAATACCTTGTCAACACCCCATAGTGCTATTCCACCAAACATAAAACCGATAGCGGCAGGAACCCATGGCGTATCACCGTTAGCTTCCGCCATGTCTAACGCTGGAGATAATAAAGACCAAAAACTAGCTGCAATCATTACGCCGCCTGCAAAACCGAGCATGCTATCTAAAAAACGTTGGTTAAAATTTTTGGTTGTAAAAACGAGAGCCGCGCCGAGTGCTGTCATCCCCCATGTAAATAAAGTTGCAATTAATGCTTGAATTATTGGATGTAATGTAAGAAAATAATCTACGAGCATGCGCATACCCTCCAAAATATCAATTATTTACCATACTGCCATTTTATCATACATTATCCTATTGGCACATCAACAAGCTATTTACGACACTATTTATTGAAAGGAGGGGACATAACATCATGCGACTTTGGCATGAAAAGCTAATCACAAAATTACCTAGACAACAACTTTTAGGGCAACATCGAGAATGTTGTGCTTTACGAGGAAACGGTTGGGGGAAAAGTCACGCAATTGTAAATTACGTGTTTCACCACTCTCCTTATCGACTTTTTTTATATCACCAATTCATTATGGAAGAAATGAAAGCAAGAGGATATCGAGTTGATCCTTTATGGGAAAACGCATTTTACCGAGGGAAACAATGTAAGCAACATACAAAAGAAAGCCTCTATGCAGGGGAAGAAAATATTAGTAATGAGTGGCCTGTCTACCCCGAACATGATGACACATACCTACAAGAATGTGTTGTGAACTTAAAAGAAAAAGGCATTGATATTTTAGTTTAACTTTATATTATAGAAGGCTGTTCTTGCAAAAGTTGTTCCTGCTTACTATAAACCAACAATCTTTGTGAGAAAGCTCCCGTTTTTCTAAACGTAAGAACAAAGGCGCAAGCGCCCGTTTAGCAACGTAGCGAGTGGAACGAATCAACGAAAGTTTTAGGAATCATGCCCCTGCAACAGGGGTATGCCGACGGTGGGCGGCAAGCCCGTTTTTAGTCGGCCTTCCTTTTTAACACGAACCGATAATGACTTATCGTAGGGCGATGGAGTGAAGTCGCCTAGTTGCTAGGCGCTGGAGCCGGACGTGGCTAAATAACTTAGTAAGTTTATTCACAGCTGCTAAATTTTATAATTTCCTAGACCATAAGAAAAGGGGCTGCTTATACCACTTTAATGGATTAGCAGCCCCTTTTCTTATGGTGTTGCCACAAATTCTAAAGATAAACATTTTATCACGTGAAATATTCCACTTTAGCAGCTGGAAATAACTCTTGAATATACCCATGTAATGTCGTTTTTATATCAGCTTGTTCTTCATCTTTATATACATATTTTCCAATGCCGTAACGGCCCCATTTCCATTTTCGTTTTGATTCGTCTAGCTCTAACTTAGTCATTGGATAATTTTTCTCAATTACACGCTTAGCTGGCTTCGTAAAACGATGCTGAATCATTTCAAAAGTTAAATCTTTCTTCGCTTTTTCTGGCAGCATTGCTTCCAATTTTTCAAACATCTCATAGTAGCCTGTTTTCCAACCTTCATGCAAATAAATTGGTGCAACGATAAAACCTAATGGATAACCTGCCTTAGCCACCTTTGCAGCAGCTTCTATTCGCTCATGAAGCCTGGACGTACCCGGCTCAAAGTATTTAATAATGTAATCATCATTAATACTAAAGCGGAAGCGAGTTCTTCCATTGTGTTCAGCATCGAGTAAATGATCAACATGAGCAAATTTCGTAACAAATCGCAACTGTCCATGCTCTGTTTTTCCGAAGAATTCGATTGCTCGTTTTAATGTGTGGGTTAAATGATCGATACCTACAATATCCGACGTACAGGAAGCTTCAAAACGCGTAATTTCTGGGGCTCTTTCTTCCATATATGCCTCCGCAGCTTCAAATATCTCTTCTGTGTTAACATACGTACGAATATACGGTTTGCTCCCCATTGTCGTCTGTAAATAACAATAATGACAATGGCCCATGCACCCTGTAGCAAAAGGGATAGCGTATTCGGCAGAAGGTTTTGACGTATCAAATTTTAACGTTTTTCGTAACCCTACTACTAAAGTAGATTTTGCTACCCGATATTTTTGAAAATGGTTATCTCCAGGTAAATTACGAATCTGATTATGGGAAGTAGTTTGCCGAATCTCTATCCCCATATTCTCATACTTTGTAACGAGACATTGCCCTAAAGGATAATCCAATTCTTTTGGCTCCACATAAACAAGGTGCGGCACAAACGGCTTAACCATAATATCCTTCCTGATCCGCCACACCAAACGCAGAGGCATATGCAGATTCAGCTTCATCCGATGTTTTATACACAGCTACTTCCTCTGTTAAAGGATAGTACGTTTCATGGATAAATAGTGCCAACTCATTGGATTGCTCTGGGTGTTCGACTACAGCAGCTTGTTGAATGTGTGCAACATTTTGGGCATGTGGATTGCGAATAATGATGTAAACAACTTCACCTGGTTGAAAATGATTATGCACTTCCATTTTTTCACCTAGCTTTCTTAACATTTACACTCATTATGCGCAATCTTTCCCCTTTTATTACAAAAATAACAAATCAATAATAAAAATCAGGGAAGTTCTTTTACATAAACATGACTTCTCCGTAAAATTTTTGTTAAAACTTACTTACCAATTTGTTTAAATGCTTCCGCTTGTTCTTTAATCCCTTTTTCTGCTGCAAATCGTTCTATACTAGAAGCTCCAAAAAAGCCAACAATCCCATCGACTCTTTTAATCACATAAGCAGCATCCTCGGGCTCTGCGATTGGTCCACCATGACAAATCGCCATGATTTCAGGATTTACTGATCTACCTGCAGCAATTATTTTTTGAATACGCTCCACAGCATCATCTAATGTTAACGCGGTTTGAGCGCCAATGGTTCCTTTTGTTGTTAAACCCATATGTGCTACTAATATATCTGCTCCAGCTGCTGCCATTCTTTTAGCCTGGTCTTCATCAAAGACATATGGAGTAGTTAACATATCAAGCTCATGTGCTTTACCAATCATATCTACCTCTAAATCGTACCCCATTCCCGTTTCTTCCAAATTTTGACGAAAAACACCATCAATTAATCCGACAGTAGGAAAATTCTGTACTCCACTAAATCCTTGGTCTTTCAGTTGCTTTAAAAATACGTCCATGACACGAAATGGATCTGTTCCATTTACACCTGCTAAAACTGGCGTATCTTTAACAACTGGTAAAACTTCATTACCCATCTCTACGACGATTTGATTAGCATCTCCATAGGAAAGAAGCCCAGCTAGAGAACCGCGACCTGCCATGCGATAACGTCCAGAATTATAAATGATCAACATGTCAGCGCCGCCAGCTTCACTGCTCTTAGCAGTAATCCCAGTACCAGCCCCTACTCCAAGTAAAACATTACCTTCATTTATTTGTTCATGAAATCGTTGTATAATTTCTTTTCTACTTAACATGCTATTTCTCTCCTTTTCTCTTTTCAATTAATTGAATAAGTTTTTCGGCTGCTGCTTCTGCAAAAGCACGGTCATTAATTGCTTTTTCCAATTCAATTACTTGAACCTTCGTCCTGTCAACGTTTTCTTTTAGCGTTTGAAAAAGCATTTGATCTTCTTTTGGTCCATAGAATGGCTGACCCTCTACATCTAAGCCTGATAATCCTTTTAATGGTAAAATTAAAGAAGTGTTCCCTTGTGCTAAGTTTAACTTTTTAGCTATAACTTCCCCAATGCGTTTGTTTTCATCTACATTTGTGCGCATCAACGTCACTGTTGGGTTATGTTTATAAAATTTGCGCCCAGTAAATTTTTCAGGAACCGACTCATAAGGTCCAAAGTTAACCATATCGACTGCCCCAACAGAAACCACTTGTGGAATGTGATGTTTAGCCGCTGCCTCTAAACGATTCGGTCCAGCTGCTAAAACACCTCCAACTAACTCATCCGCCCATTCCGTAGTAGTAATATCTAGCACACCTTCAATAAACCCATCTTCAATCAGACTCTCCATTGTTTTACCGCCGATTCCAGTGGCATGAAAAACAAGCATTTCATAACCTTGCTTTTCCACATATGCCTTCGCATAATTAATACACGGCGTCGTTAAACCAAACATGGTAGCTGCTATAAGTGGTTTTTGTTCTATCTTTTGATTATTTTCAAATCGTAACATCCCTGCAATCGCAAACACAGCATTCGAAAATATTCTTGTAGAAATTTGATTTAAACCTGCTACATCAACGATAGATGGGTACATCATTATATCGCTTGTCCCAACATAATGGGCTACATTACCAGAAGCAACTGTAGATACCATCACTTTTGGAACGCCAATTGGTAACGCTCGCATCCCAGGAGTTACAATGGAAGTTCCACCTGATCCTCCAAAAGAGAGTACCCCTGCAAATTTTCCTGCTTTATACAGTTGAGGTAATAAGATTTCCATACCTTTAGATAATACAAGCGTAGCTTTCGCTCGATCTTCTGCAGCTACAATGGATTGTATGTCTTCCCCAGCAGCTTGAAAAATGGCTTCATTTGAAATATCTGGCTGAAATTGTGGTCTGAATACACCAGTATGAATGGTTAAGGTTTTAAAACCTAATGACTCAATTAGATGTTTTACATACAAAAATTCTTCTCCTTTTGTATCAAACGTCCCTGCTAAAGCTATCGTTTTTGTCAATGTACTCTCTCCTTTTTCGTGAATAAATAAACGGCACCATTTGTGAAAGTAAAAGCAGTATTGATTTAAAATTACTTTTGCCCTCATCTATATGATACCGTTTTCGGAAGTGAAAATTAATGTCGTTATGTATGTTCATTTTGTCTTTATGTTCACTTTTGAACTTTTAACACGATCAAACGTTTATAATTTCCAGTAAAAAAACGTAAATGGGATTATAGTTCAAGTATTAACAATCACCCATAATATATACTATTCCTTTAAAAATCGACTTGGAGACACTCCTTTTCTTTTTTTAAAAATCTTACTGAATTGTACGTAATTCGCATATCCGACCATTTCAGCAATTCTTGCTAAGGGTAATCTTTCCGTATGCATCATTTCAATAGCCCGATTTAATCGGAAATTGATGAGGTAGTCAACAAAAGAAACGCCTACTTCTTCTTTAAAAAGCGTGCTTACATACGTTCTGGATAAGTTTAAAATATTTGCTAAATCACTTAAGGTGATTTCTTCCATATAATGATTACTGATATAGTCTTTAATAAACTCTACATAGTCTTCTTTATTTGCAAATCCTTCCATTATTTTTTGAATAGAAGCTTCATATTGAATGTTAAACGTTTCTTTAAAGGATTTCGTTGTATTTTTAATTACTTGCTCAGCTGGAATGCGTTCAAACACGGACCCACCAATATACCCATTAATACCCGTACCATCGTACATAAATTGCACATCAATTGGACTATTGACAGGCCCACCATAAACCATCTTAATTACATTCGGATTAAATTCATTACATGCTCGAAAAATATCTACGGCTAACTTCTTAGCACTCTGTAAAGACTGAATTTGTTTTGCTCCTAACACACCACCTGTTGTTAAACCTAAGTGAACACAAATAATATCAGCCCCAGCATGAAGCATGTCGATAGCTTGCGATTGATTAAATACAAATGCTACTGTAAATAAATCAAGTTGGTTTGCTATTCGGATGGCCTCTACTTCTCTAGAAAAAGTGATATCCTGTGATTCTAACGCCTCTCGAAATTGACCATCAATTAAGCCGACAGTTGGATAGTTATTAATCCCAATAAAACCATATTGCTTAATACGAGAAATATAGTCTTCCATATGAAGCATAGGGTCGGTGGCAAATAATCCAAAAATAACAGGAATTTTTGACATAACTGGCAACAACTCTTTTGAAGCAAAGTCCATAACTAATTCATTGCTATTCGCACAAGCTGTAAAACCAGCCAAGGAACTAACACCCATTTGGCGAAAACGCCCAGAACATAATGCTAAGATAAAATCAGCTCCGCCCTGCTCTGCATACTTAGCTGTAAGCCCAGATCCTGCTGCAACTCCAATCACATGCTTATTTGTTTTTATTTGTTGATTTAACTTTTCAAGCAAACGCCATTTATTATATACCATCCATTTACTCTCCATCTACCTTGTTTAGAATATACTATACATTAATATTCCGATCTTTGCATAACCAATATGTATATAAAAAATTGAATTGTAGCCAAGTTTAGAAGACGAAATATGTAGTTTTTATCATACTAAAAATATTGAATTTTATACTTTTACTGAAAATACTTATCCGCAAAACCATTTTCATAATAAAAAGCTCACTAATTATTACGAGCCATGTAATAAACACCTATCATTAACGATAAACTTAGTAAACCAAGCAACATACTTTGCTCCAGGAATAAATAGTACTTGGGCTAATAATGTACCGAACAAACGCGAGGTTACCATCATAAGCGAAACGCCTTTTAAAGTTCGATAACTCCCTCGGTATTCACCACGTCATCTGCTAAAACAGAAACTTTTGGATCTACAAAAACAACAAGTAAAATTGTTGCTATTCCATTAATTAATCCAGAAGCCATGACAGCTGTAGCTGCACGTTCTGGTACAAGCAATGAGGCGTATAAAGTAGCTAACACACCTATTGTGTAAATAGCTGTTAAGATCATATTCATAAGAAATAGTTTCATTGGTATATCACTGAAACGAATTTCTTTTATATCCGTACGTTTTGGTAAGCGAAAATGTTTCCACCCGCACATAAAAAACTCCATTGAAAAGCCTTTTTTTATAAGCGCAGGTATAGATCCTTTTTCATTCGCCAAATGAATAATAGCTCTAGAAAACAAGGCGATAAACGTTGGGAATACAATAATACCAGCGACAGTACCTGCAGTAGAAGCTCCGATTAGTATACGGTATTGCTCTTCAACCACTTGTAGTCCATACGCTGGTGGTGCTGTATCAATAAGGCTTCCCGTAAACGGTTGCTGCATCATATTGGCTAGTCTGATACAATAACCATTACATTAAATAAAGCAAGTGCAGAGGCAATCATTTTCACTCTAGCCCCCGATAATCGTACTGCATAAGCTAAAGTTTCAATACTATGTATGACAAAAATAAGGGTTAATTTCCCAGTAAAAACTTCCATAAGGATGACATTCCTTCCCAAAAAGATAAAACAATAGCTTTACATTACCATAATCTTGTTTTAAATGTATAGGTAATCTTCTTTCTATCAAGCTTTACAACATAGTTATTTGCAAACTCTATTTATGTACACTTTTATTCATTTTTTATCTAGAAAATGTTTTGCGCTATAGCAAAGCATCAGAGAAACAAAGGCTTTCTTATCTTATAAAAAGCCTCCACCTTAAATTCACTGGAAGGTGGAGGAAATGAGTTAAACTTTCACATGAAAATTTACAGAAATATCTACAATAGCAACCTCTCTTATGTTGCTAGTCTCTTATTTTAAAATCGCCTTTTCTACCTTATCATTTACAGCAAAATGATGAATAGTTATTTCCGGACGACTGCCAATACGAATGTTAAAGCCTGTTTGACCGATCCCTTCGCTAATATAGAAAGGACGCCCATTTATTTTGTGGAGCCCCTTTATCATATTCATTTTGACCAACTGTCCCATTTTTTTAAGATGATAAGGTTTTGGCCAGTGGATTTGCCCACCATGAAAATGTCCAGAAAGTAAATAATCAAATCGATAGTCATTGATCGTTATGACAACGTTAGGATCATGGGTTAATACTAAATTGGTTCCTTGATTTATACCAGTGAAAGCTTTTTTTACATCACTATGCTTCGTGGAATAATTATCAATTCCAATGATATTTATTTTCTTCCCATCTAATTCTATTTGTCTATTTTCATTTTGTAATGTTTGAAATCCATATTCATTTAATACTTTCTTAAGTTTTACAAAGTTTTTCTCTTTTAACACATAATCATGATTTCCAAAAACAGCAAATGAACCGTACACTGGTTGTAAATTCCTTAAAGCTTTTAGATAGGGAATTAACTTAGGTATACTCCGTTTCCGATCTAAAAAATCTCCAGTTAGAGCGATTATATCAATATTATAAGAACCGATGCTTTCTATTAAACGGTCTGGAGTAACGGAAATATTTTCTAAATGCATATCAGAAATATGCAATATTTGAAGCACATTTTCTTTATTATCTCTATCATCTGTATCTATCGTAATTTCATTAACGACGAATTTTTGTGTATTTTGATAGCCTTTAAAGAACAAGTAACTAAAAAGAATACATATTACTAAGCCAATATACAATATATCACCTCCGTTACTATTATAAAAGCAAACTCTATCATCTGGCTAAAGCAATATATGGAAAAAATACGAGTAGAAAATTCTTTGACAGTTATTTTATAATCAGTATAACCCCAAATAAAAACCGTCTGGATGATCGTTAATTGGCATTGTACTATGGGAAGAAGCCTTATCTATTTAACAGGAATTGAACTTATGGCAATCATTGGAGGTGTGATGCTATTAATATGAAGCCGTGGGAACAAAGACCGCGGCCAATAAACCACGTATCGAATGGAACAAATTAACGAAGATAAAAAATCACAGTAAGGTGACGAACCGATAATGACTTATCGTATGAAGTCGCTTAGTTGCTGGGCAATGAATCAAGACATGTATAAACAGTTATTTCTTTATCCCCTAAGTACTTCATTTATCATTTCCAATACTGAAAAAAATTCCATTATGATCTATCAGTTAATATTTCGGTCAGTATATATTCCTTTTTTGTCTATTTTCAATATACCGTTCTAAATTCCATTATTTTATAAAAAATTTCCATTTAATGGGTTTTTGCAGACAAATTATGAAACATTTTTCTTTCTGCATCGTACTACTTCATAAAGGAGACAAAAAATATGAATATATGGAGCATCATTTTAGTACCTCTAGCTTTTATTGGTGGGCTGTTTTTGTTCCATTTCCTATCTGGTCATGGAAAAGGGAAAATTGTTTTTGATTTAGATGAGCGCTATATTAATTATGGTGATTATATACAAGCTATTTTACAAGAATTAAAAAAACAAGGAAAGCAAGCTTTCTATGAAGGTAATGGGCGATTTATTATTGATGGGGCTCCTTACACGTTTATAGAATGGAACGTTAATTTAGGTGGCTTTCCGACCCAACGAACGGTGTTAAAACAAGATAAAACTTCATAAATATCCGTGCTAATAATTAGTGATTAGTTGACTGTGTTCTCTCTCTACTAACAATTCTTACATCATGATAAGTGAGGAAGGGACATAACTACATACTACCGCAAATGGTATGGCTAATTTACCGCTAGGAAGGAGTCATAGTAGAGGAAAACAAAACGACGGCTTTCACCATAAAAATTTGGTGATAAGCCGCGTTTGTACTCCTTTTACTTATGTCCCACGCTCTATAGAGTTGATGTTTATTCGGTTAAAAGTGGGTAATATCCTTCTTTTGTATGTGTTTCGGTTCCTACTAGAGGAGGATTAAAAACACAGACCATGCGCATTTGTGTTTTTGCACGAAGCTCATGTTTATCATTTTCGTTTAATAGATACATAGTGCCTGGCTTCAGGTTATATACTTCACCGGTTTCCAGCTTTTCTATCTCACCTTCCCCCTCAATGCAATAAACCGCTTCAATATGATTTTTATACCAGAAGAAATTGGTCGTTCCTGCTTTAATTATCGTATCATTTAAACTAAAACCTACATTATCTTTCTTCATGATAAAACGGCGACTCGTCCAATTGTTACCCGATGTTTCATCTCGAGTGCCAATGATATCGTCTAGTGATTTAACAATCATGCAAATATCTCCTTTATTTATCCTTTAATTTTTAACACCTGTTCAATGCTTACTTCTAAAATATCAAACCCTTGGTTGATCCCCGCTTCATCAATAGTTAACGGTGGTAGAAACTTGACAACTTCATCATCTGGTCCAGATGTTTCTATAATTAAACCAATTTCAAAAGCTTCCTTACAAACGGCTGACGCAAGTTCATTTTTCTCCATGGCAATCCCTTGCATCAGTCCTCTCCCACGAGCTTCCGCTTTTAATGATGGGAATTTTTCAATAATATGATCTATACGTTTTTTCATGACCTTACTTTTCCGATGAATAGACTTTGAAAATCCCTCATCCTTCCAAAATTCCGTTAAAGCTTCTGTTGCTGCAATGAACGCTAAATTATTACCCCGGAATGTTCCGTTATGCTCCCCTGGTTCCCATTGATCATATTCTGGTTTGATTAAAGTAATTGCCATTGGAAGTCCAATACCACCAATTGATTTTGACATACACACTATATCTGGTATGATACCAGCTAGCTCAAAGCTGAAAAAAGTTCCTGTTCTCCCACATCCAGCTTGAACATCGTCTACAATTAATAAAATATCCCAACGATCACAAATTAAAGCAACCTTTTGCAGCCATTCCGTGCTAGCCGCATTAATGCCTCCTTCGCCTTGGACAGTTTCAAGAATAATTGCTGCAGGCAAAGCGACACCGCTCCCGCTATCTTCTAAAAATCGTTCCAAGTAAGCAATTGAATCTTGATCATCCACATATTCGTCAAACGGCATAGAAACACTGTGATGCAGTGGTATCCCAGCCCCATGACGTTTAAATGAATTTCCTGTCACCGACAGCGATCCAATTGTCATTCCATGAAAAGCATTCGTAAAGCTTATTACTGTATCACGTCCAGTTACTTTTCTAGCTATCTTCAATGCACTTTCAACTGTATTCGTTCCAGTAGGGCCTGGAAACATCACTTTATAATCCATATTTCGTGGTTTTAGAATGGTCTTATAAAAGGTTTGTAAAAATTCTTTACGAGGTGTCGTCCCCATATCCAAACTATGAATAATATTATCATTTTGAATATAAGTGATTAGCTTCTGTTGCATCTTTTCATGGTTATGACCATAATTTAAAGCACCAGCACCTGCAAAAAAATCAATATACATATTTCCATCTATATCCCAAAGTTTATGGCCTTTTGCTTTTTCAAAAATCGTCGGCCATCCTCTGCTATAAGTTCTTACTGCTGATTCTAATTCTTCAAATGCTTGCATTGGGCTATTTTTTACAACTGTTGTAGTCACCAAATCATCCTTTTATTTGTTATTTTCCCTTGGAATAGGGCCAATCTTATACAACTGTTCATCTTCATGTCCTGTTCGTGGAAAATCGACGGAAGTATAGTAATTACCAACAACACATTCTGTATTTAGTTTTTTAGCTAAGCCCATAAATAAATACTGTGAGGGCAAGTTAGAAGGTGTTACCGTTGCCTCAACAAACTGAATTTCTGCTAACTGCTTTCGTTCTAGCAGTTCAAATAACATACGTGTCGCTAGACCCTTCCCACGCTGTGAAGTATCAACAGCAACTTGCCAAACAAATAATGTATTCGGTTTATTCGGATGGATAAACCCGGATATAAACCCAACCACTTCTCCCTCTTCCTCAACGATGATAGATGTTTCAGAAAACATATCACACCATAGAAGATAACTATAAGAAGAGTTTAAATCCAGATTATCAATTTGATGAATTAAATCCCAGACTGCTGCCCCATCACCTTTTGTAGGCATACGAAATGTAAGTTCTTGTTCTACTTTACTTTTAACTGAATTCGTGCGAATTGCTGTTTGGATGGTTTCACTTCTCCCTTCGTTTAATATAAGCTTCTATATAAGCTTATAAATAAATCAACTACATCGTCAAAAGGCTTTAAGTAGCATTTAGGAAGATTAAATGTGTTCAGCAGCCCTCACGGTTGTAGAATATGCCCTCCTTTAAGAATAGCTACGAAAAATTCTAAATAATAGTATTGTTATCTAAATTCGATGATAAATAAAACAACATCTCTTACCATTCGACAATTATTGCATCTTTAGCTAGCGTTATTATACAATTAAATGGTAAATGTAACTAATTGTAGGTTTTATTCCTTTTTTGAATAGATGCCTCCTATAATGGAACAAAGGTGCAAGCGTCCGTTTAGCAACGTAGCGAGTGGAACGAATCAACGAAAGTTTTAGGAAGCCTGCCACTAAAACAGGGGTATGTCGACGCACGAAGGCAAGCCCGTTTTTAGTCGGCCTTCCTATTTAGCACGAACCGATGGTGACTTAGCTTAGGGCAATGGAGTGAAGTCGCCTAGTTGCTGGGCGCTGGAGTCGACGTAGCTATTCCGTTAAATCGGTATCCAAAAGCAACAAATTTTATACTTTCTTATCCTCTTAGAAAAACTTAACTTTTTCACCAAGGCTTGATGGCGATGGAATGCGTCGTTTTTCTTATACTAATAAGCCTAGAGGTTCTATACTTTCCTATAGTGCAAAAAATACCCGAACATTAAATGACGATGATCGGGTATTTTTTCAATTCTTAAGTACGATTACAAATATATATGTTTGGTTACCGAATTCTAATAGTGTGAAAAGGGATTTTCTTGTCTCCCATTAATTACTAAATGTTAGGTCTGAAAAGGTATCTCATTCTTTTTGAACTAACAACAGCTTATGAACCGTAAGATATAATTAAAGCATGGGTTCTTTATTTCTTATACTATAACCCCTATATATTTTATGCTTTCCTACAGTGTAAAAATAGCCTTAAGGCAAATCTGCTTTAAAACAATAAGTTTTTTTCTACTTCCCCATTCTTAATTACTACTTGTATGTTCTCATTATTCGCTAGCATATCAACATCGTTTAGTGGATTACCTTTTACAATGATAATATCCGCTAGTTTCCCCACTTCAAGGGTGCCTAACTGCTCTTCCCATCCTAAACACTCTGCGGCTGTTTTAGTAGAAGCCACAATTGTTTCCATAGCAGTCATCCCAGCGTCTCTCATTAAGCCAAGTTCTCGTAAATTTGTTCCATGCTTCATAACACCAGCATCCGTTCCCATTGCAATCTTTACGCCTGCCTCGTACGCTTTCGCAATGCTTGCTTGATGCTGTTCAATCACTTCTTTCGACTTTTCTACAGCTGTATCAGGCATTCCTGCTTCTTTTGCTGTCTCTAAAACAGCAACCGGAGCAAGTAAGGTTGGAACGAGATAAGTTTCATTTTCTAACATTAATTCAACAGCTTCATCATCTATAAAAATTCCATGTTCAATGGAATGAATACCAGCTTTAATCGCATTCTTTATCCCTTCAGCACCTTGGGCATGGGCCATTACCTTGACACCTTTGCGAAATTTTGCCTCTTCTACAATGACTTTCAATTCTTCCAATGAAAATTGTGTAAATTCAGGATGGTCTGTGGCACTTAACACACCACCTGTAGCATGAACTTTAATTACTTCTGCACCAGCCCGTAGCATTTGTCGTGTTTTTTTACGAACTTCCTCTACGCCATCACATTTTCCATTTGGCATACCTGGGTAATTAGAAGCTAACAAATCCACGGTGTTCCCAGATATAGTATAACCATCGCCATGTCCCCCAGTAATTGTTAAAGCATTAATACTTAATTGCATCCTTGGTCCACATATTAATCCTTCGTTAACAGCTTTCTTCACTCCTAAATCAGCACCTAAAGCATCGCGAACAGAAGTTATTCCAGCATGTAAAGTTGCTTTTAAATAATTTGCTGCTTGATAGTACATAAATGAAAATGGAGTGGCTAACCTTTGGGCAATTGGTGCGTATTCAAACATCATGTGTACGTGTGTATCAATAAAACCCGGCAATACGCTACCACCTTGAGCATCTATTACGTATTCTGATCCATCTAGTGTATAATTTTCTTCTTTACCAACGTAAGTAATTTTTTCATTATCTAAGACAATGATACTATCTTTTATTGGAGCAGCACCGTTTCCGTCGATAATAAGCGTATTCTTAATTAATTTTTTTCCCAATTTTTCTTCCTCCCGTTATAAAGTTTTTACTAATATTCCAGCAAGAACTACAGATGCTACTGTAACAGTTGTAAATCCGCCAATTAGCATAGGTGCAAGTAGCTCATTGAAGATTATTTTCTCTTCTTGTTTATTTCTAGCTACACTACGACTCACTTCTTCACATAAAATGTAATCCGCAGGAAATCCAAATAATGCCGTTAAAGCAACAGGCATGCCTTTTAATACATCCCATTTTACGAGCTTGGACATTACATACCCTCCCAGCGCGATTGCGAATGTTCCTAAAATTAAGATCAGCAAAATACTAGGTAAATTTGCGAGAACATCTTGAGGAGACACCCCTGCCATTGTGCCGATAACTACAAATATTATTGCTACCATTGTTATGGAAAAAGAATTCGCCTGTTCTAGAGATTTACTCTCTAACAAACCTAATTTCAAACCAATAATACCTATTGCCAAGCACCATAAGCTATAATGTATAGGTGTTAATTCACCAAGAGCAACACCTATTGCTGCTCCCACAAACACGTAAAACAGTTTTAACGTTAAACTTTGCTTTAATGGACTGATTTGTTCTGTCGCACTAGACGCTTCTCTATACATGACACTTGCATCCATAGGAATAAATGTATTGGCATCTATTTGCTTTTGGAGCTTCAATGCATATCTCCGCATAAAATTTAATGCTAACGGCATACCTAAAACCCCTTGAAAAGCAACAACTAAGGCTGGTATAACGACAAGACTAGATTTACCCACGGCAGCAAGCTCTTCAGAAGTAACAATTAAAGCAATAATTCCTCCACTTAACGGTCCTACTCCAGCAACAGCAGTTGCATAGTCAAAAGCAAGTGAAACAACTATTAAAATAATGGCACTTGCTACAAGTATACCACCTAATGAAATAAAGACGGCTTTTATTTGACTTTTTAATAAAGCTATAGGAATTAAAGTGCCCATATGAACGATTGCTGGACCAATTAATATGGCGCCTAATGCAGCAAACTGTGATTTTTCCAATATATCTCCTGGAAATATCCCCGTCCAAACAAGAACAAGAAACCCTGTCATGGCAGTGAGTAGCATAGGTATTCTTGCTCTAGAAACAATGGAGAGCCATTCTCCCAGTGCAATTAATGCAAAAATAAGTACAGTAGCAATTAACGGGTTAGTTAACAAGAGAATCGCCTCCTAAAAATAATACTAACTAATATATCACTAGGAGTGTTTTTTGTCTATACTGCTTTTTTTGACAATTAACGTTTATTTACACGATTATCCGCTAATATATAATTAATATTTATCTTATATTTGCGCTGTTTTCTTTATAGATAACGCTTTCAATATATTACTAAAAAGAGCGCCAATGTTTTTAAAAATTTTAACAAAAGTTTTTAGAAAAAAGTTTTACACAGAAAAATTTAGCTTGTCGCAAGTCTTATGGCAAAAGCCTTTGTTTTTCTGTTACTATAAACCTCAAAAACTTTATACTTACCTATAGTGATAAAAAATTCCAATGGCTATATCGTTATTGTACAAGGATCCCACTCCACGAGTTGGCGGGTATGTGTTGGACAAGTTCAAATGTTAGGGATATATGCAAGCTCTAGATACGTACATATCTTGATATACATTTGACAACCCTTAGGTAAAATCATTATTTTGGTACAATCGCCCAAAACGATTGAATAGATAAAGCATATATTATGAATAAATACGCATATAAGAGGTGTTCGCTAATGGATAATAAACGTTGGAAACGGGGAGAACGGGGGCCGTTTCAAGGTATTATGGAACAAATGGACGCTTTTTTTAATGAATCTGCGAAGAATTTCAATTCGCTGATTAAACGTCCATTGGCTGTTCGTACACGTGAAACGGAGGACAATGTGATTGTAGAAGCTGAGCTACCAGGGTACAGACGCGATCAAATCCAATTAGAGATATTTGGTAATCAATTACGGATTTTTGTTGAAGATCATTCGAATACGGATGAAGAAGGTTACAGCCAATCAGAAAGAACTGTAACACTTCCATTTGCAATTTCTGAAAAAGAAACCGTAGCAAAATTGAATAATGGCATTCTACAAGTAACTATTCCGAAAAACAATTCCAGCCGAAAATTTATCTCCATTCATGACACTACAGATTTGTAATGGTTTAAGTTAGCGTTTACAATAGTAAAAACACAAGATGGCGCATAGCTCAATTAGTGGGGCTTTTTCCTTCCCCACTAATTGTTGTAAAGTTTGAATGTGAACGACCGTTTTTATATACGTGCCAAACTTTCAAGACACACTTTACAGACACTTTACACCAATTTTATACTCCCTTCATAACAGATTGTTACACTTAACATAGTAAAGACATATAATTGGAGGGATTTCAGGTGAAGTTTTTAGGGAAATTAGTAATTTCGCTTATTTTAATGATTATTTATTATGTATAAAAACTCCATAGTTTAAAATAGCTAAACAGAAATCTCCAAACTTTAGACTACTCATTTTCTTTCTTACCTTTAGATTCGTTCACTTATATTTATTTTTATATCAATTTATCAAGCTAACCAATTACTAAATATAGCCCTCCTAAAGCTGCTAACAGCAACACTATGATAGTAAATACGTTTTGAGGTATCCATGGTAGCACTTTGGCCCCAATGATGGCGCCAGTCAAAATTACTGGAAGCATTATTAAATTCAGGCCAAAAGATGCACTGCTAATTAAATTTAAATGCAAATAAAGAGGAACCTTTATCGTATTTACAGTTATAAAAAACCACGCACTTGTACCAACAAATTCTTTTTTAGGAACTCTTTTTACTAACAAATAAATTGTCATGATTGCACCAGCAGCATTCCCTACCATCGTCGTAAAACCACTAAGGATCCCCATTGTTATTGTAAAGCTAATGGAGGTTGGTAAAAGCTGATTAAACCGCTCACCAAATTGATTACGAATGACATTTAGACCGATCATAACGAGAACGATCGTTCCGATAATTGGCTTTAATTGTTCATCATTCACTTGTCTTAAAACCAAGAACCCACCAATAATTCCAACTAAAACCCATGGAATAAGCGATATAAGATATTTCCAAACAACATGACGTCGATAATAAATGACAGCAAACAAATCGCCAATCAAAAGCATAGGAAGCAGAACGCCCACTGATTCCTTTGCTGGAAAAACAAACATAATCATTGTGACCACTAAAATAACTAAATTTGGGATTCCAGATTTAGAAAAGCCAATAAATAAAGCACAAGCAATAACGATGAACCAATCTAAAATGGTTAAATCAAACAAGTGAATCCCCTCCTTTTACTGTAATACTAAAATTTCCATCTATCTTTCGTCACAACGACTTGGCATTTCCCGACTTTAAATCTCGCTGTGAAACTAATCATTGTTTCTTTTCTATTACAGTAAATGAGTGAGCCATAAAATTGAAAAGTGTAAATAGAATAGTATTGCATAATACACATTTTTAAAGCAATATGCTCATTTTTTCGCAAACCAACATGATTTATGAAAATTTCTTTTTATGGCGATACAATATCGCAAACAAACCTACCATCACTGCTGCATAAAGGAATATCCATAAATAAATAAGGAGCAGTCTCGTACTGTCCAACGGTTCTTTCATAAGTAAAGCTAATTTTGATACTGGCGGAAGTACTAATAATATGTATTTCCAATATCCTGGCAATAATGTTTCTACTCCTAAGGAGACAATAGATATTACAAGCACAAGACTAAGCCCCAACCAGGAATTAATCTTTTTATTTAATAATATTCTAGAAAATAACACACTGATAGTAACGGCTACTAACCCTAACAAAAAATGAGTGAAAAAGCCAACAGTGATTTCTAATACTGTTGGATTCTTGCTAAACATTCCAAATACAATAGGATAACTGGTCGAAATAAGAGCTAACAAAACTACAAAACTACTTGCCGTTACATATTTACTGCAAAAATATCGCATCTCATTTTTAGCGTGAAGCATCGTTATTTGCTGTTGAACCAGATCTTCTGTATGAAAAAAACGAACCGTAATCCAAGCTGCTATGATATACAAATATATTGAAGTCACGCCATAACTAGCTAACACAGGGTTTGGATAAATAGCATAGTTGACCACTAAAATGATAATAAAAAAACTCATAGGCGCTACATAATTATATGATTTTATGTATGATATAAGATGATAAGCCATCAAAGATCTCATTTCCTTCCCTCCCTTGCTTAGAAAACTTGGCTTACACAATAAACTCTGAAATTCTATACTTCGTACATAGAAAACGCTTTTTGTTGAACAGACCATACAGAATAAATGGACGCTCCACTTTGAATTAATAGAGCAATGATTTCATCACTCTGTCGTGAACTTATAGTAAATTGAATCTTGTTTTTGTGTATTGTCTCATGATCTATACCATAAATAGCGCTTATTTGTGTAAGAATAGATACATCTGCTGGAAGTGTCGACTCAATCGTAACAAGGCTCTCCTCGACATGATCACAAGTGATTACACTTTCCATAAGCTTCCCATTTTGTAATGTAACGGTACGGTCTGCTAAACGATGCACTAGTGGCAAGTCATGGCATGTAAATAAAATCGTTAAACCTTGCTGCTTTAATTGATATAATATAGATTCTACTTCTAACTGAACAGACTCATCTAATCCTGATAAGGGCTCATCTAAAATGAGCAAAGAAGGTTGATGTAAGAGTGCTTGCATGATATTTATTTTTTGTCTCATTCCCTTCGAATAATACTTGATTACTTCAAATTGGGCAGTAAAGTTAAACTGATCAAAAAGCTGACCAACACGTTCTTTAGCCACTTCACGTGATAGCCCTCCTATTCTCCCTAAATGATAAAGATAATTAAATCCTGTAAACATAATATTCGGAGGAAATTGCTCTGGTACATACCCTATCCGGATATGCTTACGTTGAATGGTTCCACTTGACGGAAGTGTAATTCCTGCTAAAATTCGTAGTAAAGTGCTCTTACCTGATCCATTAGCGCCAATAATTGCTACTGTTTTCTGTTGATAAAAAGTAAAGTTTAGGTTCTGTAAAATACGTTTTTTATTTATGTTTTTTGACATATTTTTACCTTGCATCAATATGGACAACAAACCACCCCTCTTTAAAAACACCTATTCTAACGAAGCAATACATTACTGTGCTTACTAGCATGTGTTTTACTTTGACCACACTTTTATTTGGCACCTGCGATAAGGAATATTTTGGATTATATATGTATTTATTATATCCATAGTTGCTTTTACTTTCAAAATCTTTTTACCTATTTGTCTTTTTTGGTGGTTAAATAGATTTTTTTTGTGGTATAACATAACATATAAGTGTTATGAATTAGAGCAGTCTGTGTTACAAAGAAAAAGTAAAATTTCACTTTATTCTAAGGAGGATGCATGTATGCCTAGCGGAACAAAGGAAATGACTCTTCAAGCGCCAATTGCACAAGTATGGGATTTTGTTAGCGATATGAACCATTGGGCTCCGTTAGTACCTGGCTATATTGATCATGAGATTATAAACGATACGGAGTCCACATGGAAATTTAAAGGGGATCTCGGTATTGTTCAAAAAAAAGTACAACTAAAAGTACTTATAACAAAGTGGGAAAAACCTGAAAAAGTAACTTTTAATTTAAAAGGAATAAGTGAGAAATTCACTGGTAGTGGTTACTTTCATGCTTTAGCAATAAATTCAGATACAACAAAAATGACGGGCCATCTAGACATGAAAGCTGAGGGGATAATGGGACCAGTTATTAATCCAGTTTTAAAATCCTTTCTACCTAAGATGACTACAGAATTAACGGAAGCAATTGCCCAAGAAATAACAAACAGCAAAAGTCATTCTTAATCTACATTGGAAGAACAAAGAGCGGGTCGCACATTTAGAAACGTAGCGAATGAAATGAATCAACGGGGATAAAGGATTTACGGTAAGGTGACGAACCGATGATGACTTATCTTGTTACGAAGCTTTTATGGGAAAAAGGGAGTTTTTCTTATATTATAAACCTTTCATTTTTATACCTTCTATAAGACATAAGCAAATACAATAAAGCCCAAATTTTTCAGGCTCTATACTAAATGTTGGGGTTTCCACACAATTTGCGCATAAAAATATACACGCAAACATCCAATTCTTTTATACTTGAATTGACTAGAAACAAGAAAAGATTGGAGTTGCGTGCAAATGAATT
>NZ_JABXHF010000122.1:0-4024 GCF_013393565.1 Virgibacillus sp. | reverse complement strand
TCCATATCAATCATTTTTTGAATAACTTTTGTATCTAATGGATGAATGTATTCCTTGAATACCATTTTTATGGTATGATTGTCCATGAAAGACTCCTTATAATTTGGGATTTGGACAGGACTACCATACCCTAATTATAAGGTTTTTTTATGCGTTTTTGTATTGATAATTCCTATTATTCTTAGTATTGACACAAGTTGTTTTTTCTTGACTACTTTATAAAAAGTTTATGCAACGCTAGTGACTTTTGTATCAAATGAAAAATAGAAACACCCTGTCAAAACAAGCCAAACCAAGAACAAAGGCGCAAGCGCCCGTTTAGCAACGTAGCGAGTGGAACGAATCAACTGAGATAAAGGAATCACGATGAGGAACAAACCGATGATGACTTATCGTAGGGCGATTTCGTGAAGTCGCCTAGTTGCTGGGCGCTGGAGCCGGACGTGGCTATTCCGTTGAATCGTATGCCAAAGCAACAAATTTTATACTTTCTTATCTTTTAAAAAAACAGTAGCAATGATAAAACGCTACTGTTTTTTATTGGTTGAAGATGTAGCAACTTATGGTTCATTGTGAACTTCAGCAACTTTTCATGAAACTCAAGCGAAATTATAATGAACTTTATACTTGAACCTCTCTATCCCAGAACCGATGTTGTGCCACTGCATCGCTAAATGTATCCACAAAGTTGTCCACATCAGACGCCGTAATCACACCTTTTGCCTGATGTATACGACAATCTTCTATTAAAGAAACCCCGTCACTACCTGCTCCTATTGGCTTGCAATGGTGGAATGCTTCTTGAATAAAATGCGTCGCTTGTTGGTAGAAGCGGTCACTCATTTGTTTACTTCCAGCTACATAAACCGCATCAAAAAGAACAGAATCTACGGTTAAAAAGCTAGCATTTGCTTCAACGGTGTTGCTATCCTCCCCAACAATCGCCCCACGCTTATTCGCAACTACGAAAGGACGAATTCCTTGTTTTTTCAATCCATGTATAACAGAAATTACACTGTCGGTATGGAAGCCATTATCTAAAAGAACAGCTACATTTCGTGTTACTGCTGTTTTCGTTGTGTTTTCTTGACTGAGAGCAGGTGAAACTTTACTTACCGGCGAACCACCTTCTTTTGGAGCGGTGACACCAATGTTTGCAGCAATTTCTTGTACCATCTCTAAACTAACATGGGCAAACATATTTATTACTTGTTGTTGTACTTCTTTACTTTCTACCTTTCCTAATTCAAAACTGAAAGCGTCTATAATATGTTGTTTTTCTATCTCACTCATACTATTCCAAAACAGAGCAGCTTGAGAAAAATGATCCTTGAAGCTTTCACTTCTTGCACGAATCTTTCTCCCTTCCACTTTTTCTTGGTAGTGCTCATATCCGCCTTCTTCTGGAGAAGCAGGTTCTGGCGTGTTTTCCGCTAGTGCGTTTTTATGATAACTCACTTGCCCTACATTAATCGTATGCCTACCATAGCCATCCCGTTGATTATTGTGGAACGGGCAAACGGGGCGATTAATTGGTAGCTCATGAAAATTAGGTCCTCCGAGTCGAATTAATTGTGTATCGGTATAGGAGAACAATCGTCCTTGTAATAAAGGATCATTCGTAAAATCAATGCCAGGAACTACATGACCTGGGTGAAACGCTACTTGCTCCGTTTCAGCAAAAACATTATCTACATTTCGATTTAAGGTCATTTTGCCAATAATTTTAACTGGAACTTCCTCTTCTGGCCAAATTTTAGTTGGGTCTAATATATCGTAATCGAATGCATTGGCGTCTTCTTCTGAAATTAGTTGCACACCTAACTCAAATTCAGGGTAAGCTCCGTTTTCAATCGCCTCATACAAATCTTGACGATGGAAATCTGGATTTTTCCCATTTATTTTTTGTGCTTCATCCCAGACAGTTGAATGCACGCCTAGCTTTGGCTTCCAATGAAATTTCACAAACGTAGCTTCTCCCATCTCATTTACAAACCGAAATGTGTGCACGCCAAACCCTTCCATCATGCGAAAACTACGTGGAATGGCTCGATCTGACATTTGCCACATCACCATATGTGCTGTTTCTTGATTATTTGCTACAAAATCCCAAAACGTATCATGGGCAGAAGCGGCTTGCGGTATACCCGTATGTGGCTCGGGCTTCACAGCATGAATTAAATCAGGAAATTTAATGGCATCTTGGATAAAAAAAACAGGCATATTATTTCCCACTAAATCATAATTTCCTTCTTCCGTATAAAATTTCGTAGCAATTCCCCTTACATCGCGAGCTAGTTCTCCAGACCCTTTTGATCCAGCAACCGTTGAAAATCTTACAAATACGGGTGTTTGTTTCCCTTTTTCTTTTAAGAAATCGGCTTTTGTATATTGCTCCATTGATTCATACACTTCAAAAACGCCATGTGCTGCATATCCTCTTGCATGTACCACCCGTTCAGGTATACGCTCATGATCAAAATGGGTCATTTTTTCCCGAAAATGAAAGTCTTCCATAATGGTCGGTCCACGTACTCCGGCTTTTAATGAGAACTCATCCTCGGATACGTTTAATCCTTGGTTCGTGGTCATCTTTTTCCCTTTATCATCAACACGGTAAGCATCTAATTGTTCTTGTTTTGTTTGACCTTGTTTATGGTCTGACATACTTATGCCCCTCCTCCATTCGTTTGGTATACTTTTCAATATGCTTGTAGAGAGACTGTTCCCGTATAAAAATCAAATAAAACGAAAAATGTTACTTCGTCATGTTATAGTAGACATAACTAGTCGCATACAGTCAGTGAATGTTAGAATAGAGCAACAATCTGTAAAAGGGGGCTTTATACGATAAACTTGATTTTTGGGTTTATCGTATAAGAAACTAAGGCTTCCACCATAAAGATGTAGCGGTAAGCCAAGTTTTTCTAATCCTAACAGAGCAAGTCCTCATCTTTTCTTGTTTTGAAACAAATTGTTTACAAACTAGATCCATAGAAAGGAGGTTGGCGTACGATGAGCAAAAAAATCATTCTCTTTGACGGTGTCTGTCATTTCTGTGATCAAAGCGTGCAATTTATTTTACAACGCGATAAACAAGAACAATTTTTATTTGCTTCCTTACAAGGCGACGCCGGTCAGAAATTGGTACAAAAATATAACATTCCTAATGATTTAAGCAGTTTAATATTGATCGATAACACTAAGTACTACAATAAATCAACAGCTGCACTACGTATTTGCAAAGAGTTATTAGGCGGTTGGAAATTCCTATATGTCTTTATTGTTCTGCCTAAGCCCATTCGCGACTTCTTTTACGACCGCATTGCTAATAACCGCTATCGTTGGTTTGGAAAAAAAGATAGCTGCGAACTTCCACCACCACATGTTAGAAAACGATTTCTGTAGTAAATTAGGGAATCATTGCACAAGATGTAACTACCATTTGTGCATGACGTGCAAAGTATTTAGTTTGAAAATTTATAATTGAATTGCTTGACTGTAAATATTCCATTACAATATACGTAACGTTTAGCAGAAGATATGGTTTTATGTTGGCAAGCTTTGACACACTATCAAATTCTGTCGAAAGTGATGACGCCATTATTTTTAATACCACGTGAGGTCGTTAGCGCGAAACAAAATATATACTATGGTTACTGTGGCTATATGGAATTAGATGATCAAAAGGAAATAGTTAAGTATATTCAGATGGGATATGACCCAGGAGTTTTTTCCGTGCTGTCCATTATCCCACCACAAAAGCTTCTGTTGTAGTTTGCTCCAACACATCAGAAGGAGCCTATGAACTTCTGAAAGATAAAGAAATTGAAAACATGTTAACGTAAATATTTAAGAAGGTGGCAAACCCACCTTCTCTTTATTCTAAAGCAAAACAAAGGGGCTGTTGCACAATCAGGTAATTGATTGTGTAACAGCTTTTTTGTGTATACACAAAAAAACAGACCACAAAGGGTCTGCTCTCATGTATTATTGATTTATGACAAATAAAAGAATAATACAA
>NZ_JABXHF010000054.1:0-31435 GCF_013393565.1 Virgibacillus sp. | reverse complement strand
AATAAACGTTTAATAGCTGTTCACTTTGAAGATGGTAGAGGGAAAAAATACAGCTATGGACTTGCTAATCCAAAAATAATTAGCCATTCTGTAGAAAAAGCATATCTTCCGTCTGGAGAAGGATGTTTATCCGTCGATCGAAATATAGAAGGATACGTTCCTAGATATGCTAGAGTCACCGTAAAAGCCATAAATATGGATGGAGAAGTCATTAAATTAAGATTAAAAGATTATGCTGCTATTGTGTTTCAACACGAAATTGATCATTTAAACGGAATCATGTTCTATGATCATATTAATCAACAAAACCCCTTCTTCATACCAGAATACGCAAAACCTATAGAATAGATAGGGCTTGGGTGAACATTTTATTCATGAAAGTAAATGGTATATCACATACCGTCGCTTTGATAATGCCCTTGGCACCACAGGTACCTAGTGAGTTTCTTCATGCTTAAGCACTTAAGAAACTCACTAGGTCTCTTCCAACAATAGTTACGCATGTCTTTGCAATTAACTTAGATATCTGCTTTCGTAGCAAACACCTAACATTTCTTTGAAACATAGTAAGGTTAAATTAAACCAAGATGCTTCAACCCATTTGCAAGCCCATCCTTATCAACGTCCTCCGTTATATAATCTGCTACCGCTTTTAAATCAGAAACTGCATTCCCCATCGCTACCCCTGTTCCAATTTCCTGTAACATTTGCATATCATTTAACCCATCCCCGAAGGCAAATGTATTTTCAAACGCTAAACCGCTAGCTTCAATTAATTTTTCTACTCCAATCGCTTTTGACCCACCTAACGGAATAACATCACACGAGTACTCATGCCAGCGAATAAAGTCTAACGTAGGAAGCTGTTTAGCTAACTGTTTTTCTTCTTCTTGTTTACAAAATAATAAAGCTTGATAAATCAATGTAGACTGATAAAAGTTAGGATCCACTTCTGGATAACTGAAATTCATGCTGCTTAAACTTTCTTCTATAAATGAATGGTTAGGTTCAGAAGCTTTCATTTTCTTCGAGCTAGAAAAAACAATGGGATAATTATTTTTCGTAATCTCATGGTTTAAACGCAAAAGATCATCTTTTTTTATCGGGTTTTGATAAACTTCTTTCCCTTCAAACACAACATACTGCCCATTAAAACTAACAAAAGAATGGATGTTTAACTCTTCACGTATAGGCTCAAACATAAAAGGTGCCCTTCCAGTTGCTATCGCTACGTACACATCATTATCCTGCAATTGTTTAATGGCTTGCTTTGTACTATGTGGAATTTCATTTTTTTTGGTTAAAATCGTGCCGTCAATATCTAAGAAAACCATTTTTTTATGCATGTTTATCCCCTTTTCTGGTGTATAAATTTAATCGTGTTGTAAAAAATAAGCGTAGTAATCATCGGATCTTATTTCAACAAACTGTGCTCCTACATTCACTAAACGAAGCACAGTTTCCAACTTTTATGCACTCTTTTCTATCACAGCCATGAGAAATATTTTTAAGAAATAGCGTGTTTTTATTTCAAATTTCCTCAACTCATACTATACTATAGATAAGAGGGATTGGATCGGTAGATGTTTTTCTTGTTTTTTAAAACAAAGAAAGGAGATGACACGTCATGCTGAAACGTCTAAGAAAAAAGCTCAAAAAACGCTGGAAGGACTTTTTAGGCCAAGGACGTGTGCCAACTACTTGTAAAAAGACTACCAATGATTAATTTGCCCAATCACATACTAAAGGTACCATAAAGTAAATGAAAAAGACAAAGCTACACTATTTGGAAAAAGACGATACCTTTATCTTCATTCTTGTGTCGGGTAAAATATAGCATTAACTCCGTGTTCAAAACTGTAACATTAATAAACCAACAATGAAATTAGTCAAGGAGAGATGAGATGATTTATAAAGTTTTATATCAAGAACTGGCTGACGAGATTCCAGTTCGAGAACGTACAAAAAGCGCTTATGTGGAGGGAAACTCTGTAAGAGAAGTTAGAGCAAAAATCAACGAACGCAAGTATAATATTGAATATATCCATGAATTGGATGAAGCACATTTAGCATATGAAAAACAATCCGAAGATTTTCACGTGGAGAAAATCTAAACAATGAAATTCGTGAAAAATGATCAAGCTGCCGTTTTTGCTCTAGGTGGCTTAGGAGAGATCGGAAAAAATACGTATGGCATTCAATTTCAGGATGAAATTGTGCTAATCGATGCTGGAATTAAATTTCCGGAAGATGAGTTGTTAGGTATTGATTATGTTATCCCTGACTATACGTATTTAGTACAAAACCAAGATAAAATTAAAGGATTATTTATTACCCACGGACACGAAGACCATATTGGGGGGATCCCATATCTTCTCCGTGAAATTAATGTGCCAATATATGCTGGTAAACTTGCGTTAGGATTAATTAAAAATAAATTAGAAGAACACGGTTTATTAAGAAATGCTAAATTACACACGATTCAAGAAGACGATATTATAAAATTCCGAAAAACATCGGTAAGCTTTTTCCGAACAACTCATAGTATTCCAGATTCCTATGGTATCGTAGTGAAAACTCCGCCAGGAAATATTGTTCATACTGGAGATTTTAAATTTGATTTTACTCCAGTTGGTGAACCAGCTAATTTATCGAAAATGGCTGAAATTGGAAATGAGGGTGTGCTTTGCCTTTTATCAGATAGTACGAACAGTGAAGTTCCCGGATTTACGATGTCCGAAAAAGTGGTTGGGGAAAATATAAAAGATATTTTTAGCAGAGTTGACGGACGTGTTATATTCGCAACTTTTGCGTCAAATATTTATCGATTACAACAAGTAGTGGAAGCATCTGTTAAAAACAACCGTAAAATAGCTGTATTCGGAAGAAGTATGGAATCTGCTATTAACTTAGGACAAGAATTAGGTTATATTCAAGCGCCGAAAAATACGTTTATTGATGCTAATCAAATAAACCGTCTTCCAGCACAAGAAGTGACCATTCTTTGTACCGGATCTCAAGGTGAACCGATGGCCGCTCTCTCAAGGATTGCCAATGGTACTCACCGGCAAATACAAATTATCCCTGGCGATACAGTGGTGTTTTCTTCATCTCCAATCCCTGGAAACACCATTAGTGTCAGCAGAACAATTAATAAATTATATCGTGCAGGTGCCGATGTCATCCACGGAAAATTAACCAATATTCACACATCAGGGCATGGTAGTCAAGAAGAGCAAAAGCTCATGCTACGCCTAATCAAACCAAAATACTTTATGCCTATACATGGTGAATACAGAATGTTAAAAGAGCACATTAAATTGGCCGTTGCTTGTGGTTCAGACGCTGATAGTTGCTTTGTCATGGACAACGGAGATGTTTTAGCACTTGGAAAAGATACAGCAACAATAGCTGGAAAAATTCCTTCAGGTTCCATTTATGTAGATGGAAACGGAATAGGCGACATAGGTAATATTGTCCTAAGAGATCGTCGAATACTTTCAGAAGAAGGGCTCGTTATTGTAGTTGTAAGCATTAATATGAAAGAGTTTAAAGTTTCTGCAGGCCCTGACATCATTTCACGTGGCTTTGTCTATATGAGGGAATCGGAAGACTTAATTAATGAAGCACAGAAATTGGTCGCGACGCATTTAACCAAAGTGATGGAACGCAAAACGTCACAATGGTCCGAGATTAAAAACGAGATCACAGATACTATCGCTCCATTTCTGTATGAAAAAACAAAGCGTCGCCCTATGGTACTACCTATTATTATGGAAGTTTAACATAAAAAAACAGCCAGAGTATACGTACACTGGCTGTTTTTTATTCTACTATAAAATCGGATAAAATAAATCTACAATTGGATCCCCGCTTTGTTAGTAGCCTAAAAGTATGACAAAGGCTTCGCTTCATCATAAAAACTCGGTTATTGCCAAATCTTTATGGCGATGGAAAGTCGTCGTTTTGCTTATCTATAAAGCCTAGAAATTTATTGCTTTCCTATAATACGAAAAAGGAGATTTAAATTTTGTATCCTACTTAGACTGTTTATTCTTCAATCACTAAATGCTTTTCAAAACGCGATATATCTTTATCTGCACCAATAACGATTAAAATGTCCCCTTCGGAAAAACGATGATCCGCACTAGGCGATACGTTAATATCTTTCCCATGTTTAATGGCTACTACGTTACATCCATAATTAGCACGAATATCTAATTCGACAAGCGTCTTGCCTAGCATTTTTTCACCAACTTTTACCTCAACAATGCTATGGTCATCGGATAGTTCTAAGTAATCCAATATGTTATTTGATATAATACTATGTGCAATTCTTTTTCCCATATCTCTTTCTGGATGTACCACCTGATCTGCGCCAATTTTATTAAGAATTTTCGCATGGTAATCATTTTGAGCTTTTACTGTAATTTTCTTAATACCTAAATCCGTTAAAATAACCGTTGTTAAAATACTTGCTTGAATATCATCTCCGATTGCAACAATAACATGGTCAATATTCTTTATTCCTAGTTCTTTTAAAGAAGCTTCATCTGTTGAGTCAACAATAACAGCATGAGAAGCTATATTTTTAAACTCATTAATTCTATCTTCATTGTTATCAATAGCAAGCACTTCCATCCCTTCCATGCTTAACTCTTTACAAATACTTCCACCAAATCTTCCTAATCCAATTACTGCGAATTCTCGTTTCATCCTTTGTTCCTCCATGTTTCGTCTTTGTTCATAGCTTATCACAGTTCTATTCGTTCTACCATATTTCAAGATGAAAACTTTATTGAAAAAAGATGTACAAAATACTCTATTATTACAATAGAAAACCACGATTTATAGCATTTGAAAGACTTGGCTATCGCCAAGTCTTTACATTCAACCATCATGTACCATAAACTTTAAGAACAATGAACGCAAAAATGAACGTATACAGCTACATTTCCTAAATGAACGTATACAGCTACATTTCCTATACGTCCACCTACAATCACGAGGAATGAAAGAACCCCATACTGACTGAAGATTTACTTTATATTGCATCTAACATTTGAAATTGTGCTTTTACTAAATGGTAGTACTCTCCACCTTGTTTCATTAAATCGTCATGATTTCCGCTTTCTAATATGTGTCCATTCTCAAGCACAAATATATTATCAGCCTTACGAATGGTAGATAAGCGATGCGCAATAATAATAGCAGTGCGTCCTTTCAATAATTTAGCTAAAGCATCTTGAATCTTAACTTCTGTTTCTGTATCAATACTTGCTGTAGCTTCATCAAGTATTAAAATTTTCGGATTAGCTAATAATGCTCTTGCAAACGATAACAATTGTCTTTCCCCTGCAGATAAAATATTGCCACGCTCTTCAACTTCCGTTTCATAACTATTCGCCATACGCTTTATAAATTCATTAGCGCCAACGACTTCTGCTGCGCGAATGACTTCTTCATCAGACGCATCTGGCCGCCCAAAACGAATATTTTCCATAATAGTGCCTGAAAAAATAAATGTATCCTGTAAAACAACGCTTATACTTTGTCGTAAGCTATCTAATTGGACTTCACGTAAATCATAGTTATCAATTGTAACCTTCCCTTTTGTTGGATCATAAAATCTACTTATTAAATTAGCAATTGTTGTTTTACCACTTCCAGTATGGCCAACTAATGCAACTGTTTGCCCCGCATGAATAGTCAGAGATATATTGTTCAAGGCAATGCGATCTTTATCGTAATAAAAATTCACTTTATCAAAGACAATTTGTCCTTTCATGTCCTTGAAAACATGAGCATCGCTCTTTTCTTGAACATTTGGCCGTTCATCTAAAAATTCAAAAATACGCTCAGATGCTGCCATTGCCATGAGCATTTGATTATACATCTGACCTAAACGAGATATTGGTTCCCAAAACATACCAATAAAAAAGGCGAACGAAACAAACGTTCCAATAGCAATGCCACCACTATTTTCACCAAGTAAAATTAAGTATGCCCCATAAGATATTAAAATAACTGTACCGACAGCATTGCTCAATTCAACAAACGGACGAAACATAGCACTCTTCTTCGTAGCTTCCTTCCAGCTACTAAAATTATCTTTATTTACTCCATGAAAATACTCACTATTTTCTTGTTCTTGAGAAAATGATTGCGTAATTCGTATCCCTTGTAAACCTTCATTCAAATGAGAATTCATGCGTGATTGTTGAATTCTTACTTGTTGCCAAGAACGACGAATCGTCCGTCGTAACTTGGTTGTTAGGTAGAACATTAGCGGAAGTATAACCATAATCGCTAACGCAAGCTTAGGGCTAAGCACAAACAAAATAACAATGATCCCTACTAATGTTACAATGTCCATAAGCAAGTTAATAATTCCATTTGTAAATAATTCCTGAAGTGAATTAATATCATTCATAATGCGAACTAAAATAGAACCGGCTGAACGGGAATCAAAAAAACGATGCGATAACCGTTGGACGTGCGAAAACAAATGTTGTCTAATATCGTAAATAACATTTTGACCTAAAATATTTACCCACTTTATCCGAAATACATTTCCCGCATAGCTTAATAAATATAAAATGCCAATAACCACCACTAAATAAGTCAACAGCGTTACATTTTGTTCACTTATAGCTACATCAATAGCGACTTTTCCGATTAAAATTGGTACAATTAATCGTACAGCTGTCGATATAAACATAGCTATAATTGCAGCCGGTAAATAAGTTTTTGCATAAGGTTTCAAATAGACCAGTAGACGCCACATTTGCTTCCAATTAAACGGCTTTTCAATTGCTTGGTCTTGCGTATAATGAAAGCGTTGTAAGTGCCTGCTTTTGGACTCTTTGGACTTATCCTTCGTCATTCACATTTTCCTCCTTCTAAGCGTGCTGACGCTTCATCACTTCTTCTCTATCCTGGTATTGAATATCATAAATTCGTTGATACGGTCCCTGATTCTTAATTAAGAAGTCATGATTACCACGCTCTACGACTTTTCCCCCTTCTAAAACTAATATTTCATCTGCATGTTTTAATGAAGCAATTCGATGAGCTATAATAAATGAAGTTCTCCCCTTCATTACTTCTTGTAAAGCCTTTTGAATTCTAAATTCTGTTTCCATATCTACTGCAGATGTAGCATCATCCAAAATAAGAATTTTAGGATTAATACAGATCGCTCTTGCAATGGCAATACGTTGTTTTTGTCCTCCTGATAGTCCCATCCCACGTTCACCTAACATCGTGTCATACCCTTCTGGCATTTTCATAATAAAATCGTGCGCTTGCGCTCGTTTAGCAGCATCTATAATCTGCTCATCCTCTACACCTGGGCTACCGTAGGCAATATTTTCACGAATTGTCGTAGAAAATAAGAATGCTTCTTGCAAGACAAAGCCAATTTCCTTGCGCAAAGCTTTAAGATAATAATCAGAAACAGGCTTTTGATCAATAAGTACATCTCCAGAAACAGGCTCGTAAAAACGCGTAATGAGCTGTGTAATACTCGTTTTACCAGATCCTGTAGAACCAATTAATCCAATAACTTTCCCAGGGGGAGCATCAAAACTAATATTCTTCAAAGCAGCGTCGTTTTCATCCGCATATGTTAACGTAACATTCCGAAATGTTACGTGCCCGTGTATAGGTTCTCGAATAGCGTGTTCGGATTCTATAATATCCTCTTCTTCTTCTAAGATTTCTAATAATCTTTCTGCAGAAGCTTTTGCTTGTGAAAACTGATTGACAATAAAACCAAGGTTCATAAGCGGTCCCATAATGTACCAAACTAAGCTAAAAAAAGCGATTAATGCACCAAGAGACAATTGCCCATCAATAACAAGAAAACCACCATATGCCAACAATGCTGCCGCACAGAAATTTCCGATAAATTCCATTAAAGGAAAGTACTTTGCCCAAATAAACGAAGTGTGTAAATAATTTTGCCTGTACGAATCATTACGATCCGCAAAACGTCCAATTTCAAATCCCTCACGCGAGAGTGACTTCACCGTATGCATACCGCTAATGTTTTCTTGAACACGCGTATTTAAATTACCATAAGATTTTCGAATCAGGCGAAAAGCCGGATGTACACGTTTATCAAATTGAAATACAACAATAGCCAGAAAAGGCATCGCGGCCATTGTAACTAAAGCAAGCGGAACTGAGTAATAGAACATAACTCCCAAACTAACCGTTATAAGTAATATTACTCTTAACAGTTCCGAAAATCCAAAAGATAGAAAAAAACGAAACCCTTCTACATCAGCTGTTAAGCGAGACATAATATCTCCTGTTTTAGCGTTATCATAATACGTAAATGATAATCGCTGTAGCTTTTGATATAATCCATCACGTAATTTATATACAGCTGTAATACCAAATAAATCCCCTAAATATTGATGATAAAAAGTAGCAAATCCTTTAACAGTCATTAACAACAAGAAAATAACGGAAATGTACGGAATTAATTCATAGCGATCCATTAAAACAACGCGATCAATTGTTTGCTGTAAAATAATGGGATAAACAACTGTGATTACCGTTACAAAAAACAAGAAGAATACAGATAGTAAAAAATGTTTCTTGTAAGGCAAATAATATTGCTTTAACTTTTTAAACGTGTCCACACATGTGCCTCCCTCAAGTTTTTAATTACGTAACATATAATATAACGGGTTTCGAAATAAATTTCTACTGTTTTGCCGAATTTTTTTAAAATTTTTTACTTTATAATTTTAAAGGTGTAACATGTTAGAAAAACTTAACTTAACAATCCAGTTTTCTAAAGTATACTTTCTTATTAGCTATAATATAAAAAGCGCCTCCTTTTATATGTATAAAAAAGGAGACGCTTATCGTATTAAACTAAATCATACGCAAAATATTTTTCTCAAGCATGTTTAAATTTGTTTTACCACGCTGGATATGACGTAACTTTCCAAATTCATCAAATACATAATAGGCTGGAACATATGTTACTTGAAATGCATCTGAAATGCTTTCATTATGATCGACAGCTATAGGTACTTTCAGTTCTTGTTCCTCCACCACTTTATTAATTTCAAGCAAGTTGTTATCTGTATCAGATAATGGCGTATGAACTGAAATAAATTGTACTTTACTTTTATATTCATTACAAAGCTTTATAAAATGCGGCATCGCTTGTTTACATAGAACACAACTAATAGACCAAAAATGAAAACAAGTAGGTTTGTCACCTATTAATAAAGGTTCACTATTCAACCATTCACAAGTGGTATCAAAATCGGGAATTTGCTGACCTAAACGCATAAAAGCTTCCTCCTATACCCTGAAAACAATTCTTCTATATTTTTATATGTGGTATAACATAAAAACGTTCTCAGGATATAGAAGGTGGATTAAACAACTTTTTGATTCACTACATTACACACATCTTCTGTATTCATACCTTGTGCGTTAATAACAGCACCTGCTATTTCCGCCTCCATGACTCCCATTACATCTTTGTCTTGGCCAGAAATTACACAACAATCACAGTAAGCTGCATCCTCTGCTCCACGCAAATCCACTACATGATGCCCCATTTCTGTGAGTGCTTCTTTTACATCGCTAAGCGTCGTTTCAACACCAATTCTCGCCATTCCATTACCTCCTCAAAGTAGCTTAAAAAGTTTTAGAATAAGGATATTCCAGATTGAATGTATACGCTGAAAAGTTACATTTCACTGTAAAGATCTAGCTCTAACACTCTCTAGTCCTTTTCAACTAAACATACCTTATATTTTGCTACTTATAGGAAACATATACATATTTTATTGAGAAAGTTTGGAAAAAGTTAAATGAACAGCCTCCACGCCAACGCCTAAAGCAGCTTCATCTGGATTTAACTGTGCATGATGCAAACCATAAGCAGAGTCTACCCCAAGCCAAAACATAAAACCTGGTATTTCTTTGAGCATATATCCAAAATCTTCACCAGTCATAGCAGCTTCTGCTTCTTGATAATGCACATTACTACCAGCTAATGCCTGACGGAATTCCTTTACTTGTTCAGCTTGATTATAAACTTGATAATAGTTCGCTCCATAATCCACTTCAATCTTACAATCGTAAGCAATCTCAAACCCTTTAATCAGTTTCTCTAGTTGGTTTTTAACTGTATTTATACTATCAGGATGTTGTGTGCGGATAGTCCCTTCTAAACGGGCAGTCCCAGCAATCGCATTTTGGACAAATCCGCTTTGCATTTTACCAATTGTAACAACAGATGCTTCAAGTGGATTCACATTTCTAGAAACAATTTGTTGCATCTGAACCACAAAACTACTAGCAGCCACTGTCATATCTTTCGTTAAATGAGGATAAGCAGCATGCCCGCCTTTTCCAGCAAAATCAATAAACAATTCACTCGTATTTGCAAACAGTAAACCAGGTTTACTAGCAACTGTTCCTACTGGCAACTCAGGGGCAATATGTAGAGCAAATACGATGTCCGGACGCCATGACTGAAATGCTTCAGATTGAAGTAATGGTAATGCTCCGCCAGGCCCCTCCTCTGCTGGCTGAAAGATGAATAAGCAATGATCGTTCATTGGTTCTAAGATAATCTTCTCTAATACCCCCAAAGCAATGGCCATGTGAAAATCGTGACCACACGCATGCATTTTCCCGTCATGCTTCGATGAAAAAGAGAGCCCTGTCTGTTCAGTTATTGGTAAACCATCTATATCTGCTCGGTAACCAATTGTTTTTGTTGGGGCCTTACCTTCCACAAAGACGAGAATACCTGTCTCCCATAACTTGATAGATACTTTATCTGTTTCTAGTAATTTTATATTTTCCAACAAGTATTGCTGGGTCTTCTTTTCTTGAAAACCCAGCTCAGGTATTTGATGTAATTTACGACGAATTTGTTGTAAATCTAACATGCCGTCATTCCCTTACTTAGTCATTTAGTTTACGAAGCTCTTGTTTAATTTCCGTTTTTGACTTCGTATTCTCATCGATTTCTTTTAGTACCCGCGCAGGCGTTCCAGCTACAAGCGTATTTGGCGCTACATCCTTTGTTACGATTGAACCTGCAGCAACGATCGCACCTTTTCCAATAGTAACACCTTCTAAAACAACGACGTTTGCACCAATAACTACATTATCTTCAACAATCACTGGTTTTGCTGATGGGGGCTCAATCACTCCCGCTAGCACTGTTCCAGCACCAATATGACAATGTTTACCTACTGTAGCTCGTCCACCAAGCACAACATTCATATCAATCATCGTACCTTCACCAATCACGGAGCCAATATTAATCATTGCTCCCATCATAATCACGCAGCCGTCACCAATATCAACTTGGTCTCGAATGACTGCACCTGGTTCAATACGAGCATTAATTCCTTTTAAATCTAGTAATGGAATAGCTGAATTACGACGATCGTTTTCAATGACATAATCGTGAATCATATCTTTAGATTCTTCAAGTAACTTTTGAATATCATCCCATTCACCAAACAAGACTCCACTCTTTGATTCTATAAAAGCTTGGATTGAGTTATCCGCAGATAAACGATCTAAACCTTCTCCTTTTATATATACCTTTACAGGTGTACTTTTTTTACTATTCGAAATAAAATTAATAATCTCGTTTCCATCCATCATTTTCATTTCATGTTTCCCTCCTAGTTATGTACTACTTTATAATTTAGCAGATCACTTTTTTTGTCGCAATCAATACCTACTTCCTTTTACTATTCGACTAAACTGGGAGAACTCAAAAATTGGTTAGCTCTTTCTTTACCACTTCGTTTAAAAGGAGAGGGATGAGAACATACTTATAGCAAAAGCCGAACAATGAAATGATAATGGTTCGGCTAATTTACGCTACAAAAAAATATAAAATTTTAATGTCTTCTGTCATAAAGACTCGGAACAAGCAACTAACTTTTTCTAAAGCTACTAACAACAGCGGTCGTAAAATACCTCTCACTGCTTGTAGGATTAACTTTATTGTTCATTTTTACACGGTTGTCTTTTTTATACCTCAACCCTTTTTTATTTTGCAGCATACATATCTTTTTTAAGTTGTTTTAATATTGCTCTTCGTGTTAAAATTCCATCAAAATATCCATCCTTATCAGCAACACAAACAAATGGATGATTAATGACAGCGTTTAAACCTTTCATCAAAGAATCTTCTTTTGTTAAACAAGGGACATCATCATTTAATACATCTTTTACCACTATCGTTGACAGACGTTCGAATTCAAATCGTTCCAAACCTAGTATTTGATCTAAAATCGTCGTTTTACCAATAATGCCAACTAACTTATATGATGGATCCAAAACAGGAACAGCTGAATATCCAGACTTTACTAATACGAGCAAAGCATGTTCTAGCGGATTGTTTACTTGAACATGTGCGACTTTTTCGGAAGGAATCATTATTTCGCCTAACGTAATGTCTGTTAAATATTGATTTTGCAACATGCTCATCACATCACCCCTTTTTTCATTCTTCATATAGAAGGTTTGCTGTTTAGAAAAACTCGGTTTATTACTAAGTATGAATCGCCAAAGCAATAGCTTTTTTATACGATATTTTTAAACTTTTAAAACCTTCTATAGCGTGAAATAAATATAAGACGGAGAACAGACTACATTTATTTTACCATAGTAAAGCAAGAAGCAAAATAAATTGCATTATAATTGCATATAAAATATGTATGAATTATAATATGTGCATATGTACATATTATAATGGGAAGGAGTTTTTTCATGGACTATCAGCCTATTGATGAGCAACTACTTGACGTTGTATCGCAAACATTTAAAGCTTTATCTGACCCAACGAGAATAAAAATTCTACACTTGCTGTTTCATAAAGAATGTTCCGTTAATGAAATTGCAAAAAGACTGGAAATGCACCAGTCATCAATCTCCCATCAACTAAAGTATTTAAAACAATTACGTTTGGTTAAAAACAGACGCGAAAAGACAACCTATTATTACTCACCAGACGATTACCATGTGATGAATGTTTTGGAACAAACAATTGAACATACGAAACATATTAGCTAGGAGGTTATTATATGGCACAAGAGCATAATCATAGCCATGGCCATCATCATGGAACGAGCAACAAGAAAGCTCTTTTATTCAGCTTTATATTAATAACATTTTTTATGGTTGTTGAAGCAGTTGGAGGGTTTTTAACAAACAGTCTTGCACTTCTTTCAGATGCTGGACATATGCTAAGCGATGCAGCAGCACTTGGCTTAAGCTTATTAGCATTTAAAATTGGAGAACGACAAGCTAATACTTCTAAAACTTATGGGTACCGACGATTTGAAATAATTGCTGCGTTTATAAACGGTGTAACTTTAATCGTTATTTCCATCTATATATTTTATGAGGCATTTCAACGTTTTATGGAGCCGCCAAATGTAAGTGCAAGCATGATGATTATTGCAATCATTGGGCTGACTGTAAATATTATCGCAGCTTGGGTACTGATGCGGGGAGATTCACAGGAAAATTTGAATATACGAAGCGCCTTGCTTCATGTTTTTGGTGATTTATTAGGTTCTATTGGTGCTATTATTGCAGGTATTCTTATTTTGCTTTTTAACTGGAATATTGCAGATCCCATTGCCAGTGTTATTGTTGCATTTTTAATCGTTATATCTGGAATTCGAATAACAAAAGATTCCATTCACATTTTAATGGAAGGTAAACCGTCACATGTTGATGTTAAAGAAATTAAGAAACAACTGCTGGAACTTCAAGGTGTTGAACACGTCCATGATTTACATGTATGGTCTATCACTTCTGAATTTCCTGCACTAAGCTGCCATCTTGTAGTACAAGATTCTATTGATAGGGACAACCTACTTATGAAGGCAAACGATTTATTAAAGAAAAATTTTTCCATTTCTCATTGTACTTTGCAACTTGAAGGAGAAAATGCAAGAATTCAAGAGGAATGCGAGGACTGTTCTCATTAAACCATGCAGCAGGTTCAAAATCCTGCTGCATGTTCCCTTATCTACTCTGCGCAAATTACTTCTTCATTTTAATTCTTCTTTTTTCAATTTATAGCGTACAAAGGCGCAAGCGCCCGGTTAGCAACGTAGCGAGTGGAACGAAGCAACTAAAGTTTTAGGAATCATGGTGAGGTGGTGTTGCACGAACCAATGATGACTTATCGTAGGGCGATTCGTGAAGTCGCCTAGTTGCTGGGCGCTGGAGTCGGACGTGGCTAAATAACTTAGTACGTTTATCCACAGCTGCAAAATTTTATAATTTCCTAGACTAGCACAAATATAATTGAAATTGGATTCTATTTTCCTATTTTCATGTTATAATTTTAATCTAATGAATGTTAGAAAACCTGGCTGATAGCCAAACTCTATAGGCGAAAAAGCGCCGTCGTTTTATATATACTATAAATTTTTATACTTTCCTATAGTGCGAGAAAGGTTTGTCACATATGAATAGAAGGTCTTTTCTAAAAAAATCCCTCGGTAGTTTATTTACTTTGTTAGGTTTAAGTGGAGGAACGTTTTACTACGCTAAAGATGTCGAACCTATTTTACTCCACGTAAATAAAAATACGGTTGCGTCTAGTAAAATTCCAAAAGCGTTTGACCAATTCAAAATCGTTCAATTTTCAGATACGCATATTGGTTTTCATTACACATTAGAGCAATTAAAAGAGTTAGTAACAAAAATCAATGGGTTACAAGCCGATTTAATTGTGTTTACTGGTGACCTAGTGGATGAGCCTCAAAATTTTCATTGGGATAATACCATAATTGATATATTGAAAGGGTTGCAAGCTACAAAAGGAAAGTTTTGGATTTACGGAAACCATGATCATGGTGGGTATGGAACAGAAGTTGTTTATAATGTAATGGAAAAAGCAGGCTTTCAACTATTGCAAAATAGTTGTGTTTCAATTAAATTAAAGGATGCTGCATTTAATTTAGCTGGCATTGATGATTTGATGTTAGGCAAACCAAATATTAACCAAACTCTAGCGCAAGTGAATACGAACCTCTTTACCGTTTTACTGGCTCATGAACCGGACTTCGCAGATAAAGCCAAAAACCATCCAATAGACTTGCAGCTATCAGGACACAGTCACGGTGGACAAATTCGCTTTCCATTTATAGGTCATCTTTACAGCCCAGCATATGCTGAAAATTATGTACAAGGGAAATACACCTTGAATGAAGGCCGTTTTCAGTTGTTTGTCAGCAGCGGCATAGGTACGACTCGACTCCCCTTTCGATTTCTATGTAAACCAGAAATTAATATGTACACATTGAAATCAAAGGTTTAGATAAGGGGAAATTTACTTCAATGAAACTGTTATATACACTCTTTTACACTACTTCCCTTGCATCTAGTTACTTGTTACGATAGGATATAGACAACTTAATTTCCTAAGGAGGAGCACATAGGATGAATGAATCAGAGCAACTTGACGATCTAGCAAAAGCAATTTATACAGTTAACCGACACGCAAAAACAGCTCCTGATCCAAAACACTTATATTATATAAAAAAAGCAACGATAAACGAGTTACTTAAAAAAAATTTAGCAAAAAAGGTGGGTTTACACTTCTCTAAACACCCTAAATATAGTAATCAGCATTCCACTCTACTCGTTCAAGTTGCTAATTACTATTTTCATGTACCTCCAACGAAAGATGATTTCAAAGAATTACAGCATTTAGGAGAATTGGATGAGAGTTACCGTAACCCCCAAACAAAAATGTCTTTATCAGAAGCAAAAAAAATAATTTACAGTTACTTGAATTGGAAAGTAAACAAATCTTCTCAAAAAACAAAAAGGGTTAGCAAACGAAGCTCTCCCTATTACACTCCATCATCTTTAGGTAAAATGAACTGGGCAAAAAAAACACATCGTCATTAATGAGTATACTTTATACGATAGCTTAATGCGTTAACTTTACAAATATAAATTATCCCCACTAAGATGCTTACAATTATTGTATGTTTTAACTTCTTCTCAACAAGGTATAACATATACAAGAGCAATTGTAAGGTGTTGTAATGTTTTGTTTTAAAAGGAGAGGATAATTATATGATGGAATATAATGATTTCATGTATGAACTTCATAAGTATGCTACGCAAACCCATGCTTTAAAAGACAAATTTGAAAAACTATCAGGAGAAGAAAAACAAGTTGTTATCCATGCAGCTCCAGAAGAAATTACCAATCCTGAGCGGATCCACCATCCTGTATTTCAATGGCTTGAAAATCTTCAAGATAAAAACAGTAGATAGACGGGCGTACGGTGTCTCCCCTATAGCAAAGTATAAGAATCATGGTTTTCATATGCAATTATCGCTTTTGCTGTAAAGGTTTGATCGATTATAGGCAAGCTGAGTTTAAGAAGCTGAATATGTAAAACAACAAATGATCATTTACAACATTGACAGCTTAAAGGCTAATCATCTTACGAATGAACGTTAGAAAAACTTGGCTTGTCACCAAGTCTTATGGCTAAAGCCTTCGCACTTTAATTTGCCAAATGAAGGATGACAACATGCTTGTTTATAGCGGAATCGTTAACATTTATTTCAACCAACTTCTGATCATAGCTTTAAAAATTAGTAATAAACCAAAAGCAGCTAATGATTGCATAATTAGCGGAAAAGACTGAAAAAAACTAATATTAATTCCGCCATTTAGCAAGCTGATTGCAAAATAGGTAGAGAGAACGAATAAACTAATAATAATATAAGAAAGAAGTAACAATGCTTTACGATGAATTATCCATCGAATAAATGACCGTGAAATAAAATAAATAAAACTGAACAAACTAACTAGAAAAATGATATACCAATACTTCCTATCCAGTCTTAATGGGTCTAGTATTTCTAAAATGAAATCCATGTAATCCAAGCCTTTCCGTTGCATATTTATCCCCTATTATCTTTGCCAACTTTAATGACTAGCATACATCGGAATAACCCGGTTTTATAGCATCCTACTATTTTTTTTAAAAAGGCGAGAACAAAACGCAACTTCAATAAGCACGCGATGATAAAGCGTTTATTTTTTCATCCAACCCGTATGCACAGTGATTATGTGCTAAAAGTTTATAAAGTGAACAAGAATGGGATGCAATCATCTATTCCAATATTTATATTTTGAATAGATTAAATTTTTAATTGATTTCTGATATAATATGTTGAAGGTGGTTTCCATACAATTTGATATGGATATAAGGGGCTTTTAAGGCTCCCGCTTCAAGAATGGAGAGATGCAATCTAAATGGAAGATAACAGCACTGAAACCTCTTTATTTGTAAGAGGTTCGTTCCTATCCTTGCAGTACTAATAATCATTTGGAATGAGTAAATCTCCCATGATTAAAGATGCATTTATACTTTGTATGAAAAAACTCTGTTTACAATATAATTTGAGGCAATACTTTAAGAATCTAAACAGTATAAAGCAAAAGTTTTCATGATAGAGTGGCTTGCGCTCTCGAGCGAGTCACGATGGTTTCTTATCGTGTTAATAAGTTATTGTAAACTATGTCACATCTAAAACGGGGGTTAGCTTTGAAGAAAGCATATATATTCATTATACTTGGGGCTGCATTATGGGGTACGATTGGTTGGTATGTGAACCAACTCTATGATTATGGATTTTCCCCTATAGAGGTGGTTATTTTACGAGCATGGACAGCAGCAATAATGCTGGTTGTTTACTTACTTCTGTTTGCTAAAGAGCAATTAAAATTGCGAACTGTAAAAGATATTCAATACTTTATTGGAACAGGCATTTTAAGTATTTCTTTTTTTAATTTTTGTTTATTTACTACAATGGAACTTACCACCATTCCTGTAGCAACCGCTCTTTTATATACAGGTCCTGCTTTCGTAGTAATCCTGTCGACCTTTTTCTTAAAAGAAACCTTAAACAAAGAAAAAATAGCTGCTTTACTATTTACTTTCCTTGGTGTTTCTTTAGTTATTGAATTCTTTCCATCAAATATGAATACTGTATCTTTCCAAGCAGTTCTATTTGGGTTAGGAGCTGGTTTCGGCTACGCTTTATACAGCATTTTTAGTAAGTTTGCATTAAAAAAATATTCAACCCTTAGTATTACTACATATACTTTTGTTACATCAGCCATTGCGCTGACCCCTTTTTTCCCTTTTGCAGAAAAAGGAATGTTACTGCTACACCCCACCGTTATTCTTTATGCATTTGGTCTTGGATTTTTACCAACTGCTTTTGCGTATATTATTTATACGTGGGGGTTAAAAGATATTGAAGCCTCTAAAGCATCTATCTTAACCACTGTTGAACCAGTAGTTGCTATGATAATCGGTATCTTTATTTTCAAAGAGACTTTTACCTTCCAACAAATTATTGGCATGGTTATTATTTTAGGGACCATTCTATTGATGCAACATCAACCAAAAAAGAAGGCTAGCTTTATAAAAAAAGCAGGCTAACAAGCTAGTATTCTTTTTCTGAAAGACTGTTTTTTCTGTTTCGTTTTTTAAGAACAGAAAAAACAGTCTGAATATTAAAACCAATTTTTCTGGTTCATTTATAAACTTACTTTCTTATCTCGCTTTTTTTCTACTAGTTCGATCTGTTTGCTTTCTAACTTCTTTTCGATCCGTGTTATACTATGCTCATCTTCAAGCAATTCTTGCTTATTTTTCTTTACTAATTGCTCAAAATTTAACGTTTTAGGTCTCATATGATACACTCCTTTTATACTTGTACTATAAGTATACCCTATTTTTATATACACTAGATCACAAATTTTTAAATATTTTTTAACAATTAAACCAATTTTACTGTCGGAGGTTATTTTATGCAACACTTATTGAATAAACATGTAAAAGAAATAGAAATATCAGGCATTCGTAAATTCTTTAATATGGTTTCAACGGAAGACGATATTATATCTTTAACTATAGGTCAACCAGATTTTCAAACTCCTGAACATATTAAACAAGCAGCTATTCAAGCGTTAATGTCTAACCATACATCTTATACACATAACGCTGGTATACTCCCATTACGTAAAGCTATTTCTCATTTTTACGAATCAAACTATGAACTGTCCTATTCGCCTGAAAATGAAGTAATCGTCACCGTAGGAGCTTCACAAGCTATCGATATCACTTTTCGTACCATTTTAAATCCTGGTGATGAAGTATTGCTACCAGCGCCTATATATCCTGGCTATGAACCATTAATCCGTTTGGCTGGTGCTATTCCCATCTATATGGATACAACGAAAACAAATTTAAAATTGACAAAAGACATTTTAAAAAAACATATTACGTCCAAAACCAAATGTGTTATTCTCCCGTACCCGTCCAATCCAACTGGCGTGTCTTATACCAAAGAGGAATTAGCAGCATTTGCAAACGTATTAAAAGACCAACAGTTGTTTGTGTTGGCTGACGAAATCTATAGTCAGCTTTCTTATGACTATCCACATACTTCCATTGCGAGTTTTTCCGGTATGAAAGAGAAAACGATTGTCATTAATGGGGTATCCAAATCACATTCCATGACAGGGTTTCGAATTGGGTACACACTTGCCCCAGACTGGATTTCGAAGGAGTTGATAAAAGTGCATCAATACAATGTGTCTTGCGCAACTTCTATCAGCCAATATGGAGCATTAGAAGCATTAACTGAAGGGTTAGAGGATACAAAAAAAATGAAAGCAGCTTACCATGAACGAAGAGACTACGTATACGATAGATTACAAAAAATGGGGTTACACTGCCCAAATCCAAATGGCGCATTTTACATGTTTCCTTATTTTCCATTCACAAATACGAGCTCATTCACCTTTGGACTAGATTTGGTTAAAAAAGGACGAGTTGCTTTAGTTCCTGGTAACAGCTTCTCGAAATTAGGGGAAGGATATATGCGACTTTCTTACGCCTACGATAAGCATACACTAAATGTAGGACTAGATCGTTTAGAAGCGTATTTACAACAACACCCATTAGATTAATATTCCGTATGCTTTGATTGAAATTGTCTTTCCATATCATATTTGTTTAGTAACTTGTCTAATTCTTGACTTAATTCAATGGCTTCTAAATTAGTAAAGCCTTTCTCTAAAGCAACTTCTGTCATTCGGTACCGTAAATATTCTATACGTTTTAATAATTCATCTGTCGTGTTCATTGTAGATAAAGAGCTACCTCCTTTTTCTGTAGTATATCATAGCAAACCCGTTCTGAATTTGCAGTCGACCTTTGTTGGTTTATGGCCTAAAAGTCAGGTGCTAAAGCCCTTTAAACAAATCGAAAACTTATGGAACTCATTAACGTCAGCCTTCCTTTTTAGAAAGTCTTACAGCACATTATATCAAGATAAAAATTTGCAACATAGTGCAAATAGCCTAGCTAATAGTCATGAGGATGGTAATATTGATTAGACAATTACCTTATGATCACTTTTATATAATACAGACTTGCATTAAATGTAGCATAGGTTGACAGAATATGACAAGCTTTTAGCTATTCGTAAATTATTAAAAAGCTTGGCCTGTCGCTATTCGAGTTTTAAAAAAGAATAGCGCATATGCAAATTGAAACAGTAGTTATTTTTGCAACTTATAACAGGACTAAAGGCCTTTATTCTTATTCAAAAACGCCAAATATTTATTTTAGTCCTTACTTGTTTTTCCAATTTCAAATGAATTAAAACATGGATAAATTAGTTAAAGTGCTAATACGAAGAGTTTCTACCGGTAAATGAATATGAATTTAAGCTTTTACGCTCGCTTAGTTACTATCTCTGTGCTACTATATTAGTGAAATGTTTTTTGGGAAAGGATGTCTTCGGTGACAAAATCAAACAAGAAAAACGAATGGATAGAATGGGCAAAAGCAATTATTATTGCGATTTTAATTGCTTTCTTTATAAAAACATTTATTTTCGCAACATCTATTGTTGAAGGAGAAAGCATGGACCCCACTCTCCAAAACGGTGAAAGAGTAATTTTTAATAAGCTTATATATATTCTTGATGAGCCAGAACGCGGAGACATTGTTATTATTGAAAAACCTTATAAAAATTATGTGAAACGTGTTATTGGGCTGCCTGGGGAAACAATTGAAATAAACGATGGTAGTCTCTATATAAACGGGGAAAGATATGACCAAACTTTTCTAAGTGAAGAGGTGCAACGCCAATCTGGTAATTATGGGCCAGAAAAAATTCCTGAAGGCAGTTATTTCGTAATGGGCGATAATCGTGCCATCAGCAAGGATAGTCGTAATGGATTAGGTTACATTGAAGAAGATGAAATTATTGGACGGTCAGAGTTTGTAATTTTTCCATTTGATCAATGGACACTAACAAGATAGAGCTGGATAATAATTGTCCAGCTCTATCTTATTTTCTTATTCAATTCAGAAGCATAACACAAACACAATTTCCCTTAGAATATTTATGCCCCATACACTTCAAAAGTTATGTTTTAGTTGTAAATTTACCATGAATTTACTTTTCACTGTCAAATACACAATAACCAAGATTCAGTATTAAAATGGCGAAACAAATAACCGCAAATGTAATTTCCATATTTTCCATATAACAGTTGCACCCCCTAAATCATGTACTATATTTAAGTACGAATGTTCAAAAGTTCACTGCCACACGTTTACATTTTAGTCAAACTTAAGAACAATCCCCCACTATACAACTCCAGTATATCATACCAATTTTAAATAACGTTGGAAAGAAAAAATATGATAAAATATAATTACATGGTTGTTATGACAAACAAAGCAAATTTTTCGTCAGTAGAATGGTTCCTTCACCCCAAGGCTTGTCTAGAGACTTAAACTTATGCTAGTCTTTATAGCGAAAAAACGCTGTCGTTTTGCTTATACGTAATCTTAAACTTTTATATCTAAAAGCTATTATACGTATTGGCGTGAAGATGCTGTTATCTCCAATTTACACTTGTCAGACTTAGGCTTTTCCAATTCGTGAAGTGGAATCTTACAGCACCGTATATCCATGATAAATCCTAGATTAGCAGGTGATTGCATGCTTCATTGTCCTTATTGTAGCACTCTAACAAAAGAGAATGAGACGTATTGTATGAAATGTGGAAGAATGCTTCCTGAAGATAGATATCATCGACTTAGTAGTAAACCAAACTTTTTTAAACGGTGGAAATCACCAATACTATCTACAGTTATTTTATTATTTTTTGTTATTTCTTTATATGTCACTTTGGAAATGCGTACTGCGAAAGCTAAAGATTATTACACAAAAGGTGAAGAAAAGGTACTGGATCAGGATTTTAAAACAGCACAGTCCTTATTTCAAGACGCCCTTGATATGAAGGATAATTTCCAACAAGCCGAAATTTCCTTAGCCTTTATGAACCAAGCTTTGTCGATGGAACAAACACTACAAAAAACGGACCAATTGCTTAAAGAAAAAAAATATACACAAGCCTTAGAAATTTTAAATGAATCAGAGAAAGGTTTGCAAGATTATAATGGTGAAGCTGTAAACAAGTTGGTTGAACGTGTTACAAAACAAAGGAACAAGATTAATATAGAGAAATTAAGACAGGCACTAAAACAAGAACCAGAAATAGATCAATTAAAAGTATTGCTTTGGGACGCTGTATCCATTGAAACTGAAGAAGCTGAACAATTAACAGCTACTATACGTGAGCAAATTGTTAATTTTGTGTTTGCTAAAGCAAGTGAGCAATTAAAGAACAACCAATTTAGTGATGCCAACCTTATCGTCAAAGACGGATTAAAATATGCACCAGATTCAGAAAAGTTGTTAAGCTTACAAACAACGGTGGATAAAGAAAAAGTAGCATTTGAAACTGCACAGCAAAGTAGAATAGAACAAGCAATGAATACAGCAAATAAAGAACAGCAAATGAATGAATCTGATGCTATTAAACTGAAACAAATTGAAACAACCAAAGATGATCAAGGAAACCTTGTAGTAAAAGGACAAGTACAAAGCGTTGCAACTATTCCTATTAACTCCATTAGGGTGCAATATAGCATTACTACGGATAAGGGTGAAGCAATATTGACAAATGAAGTATACGTATATCCTGAAGAATTATACCCTGAAGAAACAGGCCACTTTGAATTTACCCATTATGATGTAAATATTAATCAGGAGTTAACCGCTGAAGTGGAGACGATAGCTTGGTATACGAAATAAATTGCTTTTTCAATTGAGGTGCAGCACATGATAAAAAATAAATATATTCCGGTTATTTTATCAAGTATTATTCTTCTCATCGGGTTTATTCTACTTATTACTATGTATCAACAATGGAAACAGGAGCGTATACAGATTAGCAACCCTGTTCTCAACCAAATAACTACAAGTAATGAGGAGCTTAATTTAAAGTCCATCATTCATGAAGCAGAAAAAAATGTGATTCAAATTGAAAGTCAAACAGAAGACAGTAGCTTGACGGGTTCGGGCTTTCTTTATAATAAACAAGGCGATATTATAACGAATGCACATGTCATTAAAGATGCAGATGTAATTTATGTAAGAACGGCAGATGCGCAAATTTATCCAGCCGCTGTTGTCGGGGTAGGAAAGGAGACGGATATTGCTGTCATTCGTGTCCCTCAGCTTGCTGGAGCCTTTATGAATGTAGAGAAAAATAAATCCCCGGAAACTGGAGATGAAGTCATTGCCTTAGGTAGTCCACATGGCTTTCAAAATACAGTTACTCTAGGTATTATATCCGGACAAGAACGGGATTTGTCCGTGGACGGCTTTCATTATAAAAACGCCTACCAAATCTCTGCTCAAATTGCAGAAGGAAATAGCGGTGGCCCCTTAATTGACCGTAAGACTGGAAATGTTGTTGGAATTAATTCTGTAGGGACAAAAGATGGATCTATTGGTTTTAGCATTCCTATAACAGATGTCATTAAACAAATTGAGGCATGGTCAAATGAAGCAAAGACGGAAGAATTGAACTTTGCCCGCACTTCTGACCTTATAAGTAAAAAAGATCCTAAGAAATTAAAAGAGGACGCAGAGTATTTAATTACCTACTTCCTTGATAGCATTGAACTTCGTGATTACGTAAATGCATATGCATTATTAGCAAATGATATGCTTTCTAAAACTTCATATAAAGATTTTAGAAATGATTATGTCGATTTTATTAACGTAGCTTTTGATGAACCCAAAAGCAACATCACTGAGGATAATCAAGTACAATCTACATTGAGTATAACCATTGAGAAGCGGGTAGAAGATAAAGGTAAATCTGAAAAAGAGTTGTACGAATATACATTTACTACAAAATATGAGAATGATCAACCAAAAATTTCCAGTATTAAAGTTAACAAATAAAAGTTGAAGTAGTCTTCAAAATTGGCAAATACAAGCTGGACAAGTCTAACTGGAAGACCAACAGCACTTAAACACCTTTTTTTCGTAAAAGGTCTTTAAACCATACCTTGAAGCTACTAAACAATTAGTTGGGATGAAAGGACTCCCACTGATAAAGATTTATCTACACTATAGGAAAGTATAAAAGTTTAAATGTTTATAGTATAAGAAAAACTATGCCATTCGCCATAAGACTTGGCGACAAGCCAAGTCTTTCTAATAATGTTTAAAACATACTAATTTTTTCTCTGTGTCAACTCTTATTGTTCCAGTAGCATATATTCAGTAAAGTAGGTTTTAGCCTCCCTTATAATTAAAAGAAAAGTCTTGAAAATCCAGTCATTCTATACATCTCTTAAGGCGTGTTTCAATTATCTAGGATAAACGTCCAAACTTTTCTTACCTAATTGCATATGGTATAAGTGTAAGATTATTAGGAGGTGAAATGATGGGATTCGGATATGGCGGAGGCTGTGGAAACCCAGGCTACGGTGGTTATGGCTACGGTTACGGTTGCGGAACTGGTAGCAACTTTGCGTTAATTGTGGTGCTTTTTATTTTATTAATCATTGTAGGTGCTGCATTTTACTGTTAAATACGTTAAGGAGACAGCTTGTGCCTTCCTTAAGGCACAAGCTGTTCTTTTTTATTTCATTTTATATCAATTTGCTTTATTGTTCTTTTTAAGTAACAGCTGTTCAACTTCTTCGGATGGTAAAGCTTTACTGAAATAGTAACCTTGCAATTGGTCGCACTGTTCCGCCTTTAAAAAGGCAAATTGTTCTTCTGTTTCTACTCCCTCTGCAACAACTTTCAAATTCAGTAAATGGCATAGTTGAATAATTGATTTTACAATCATGCGGTTCTCTTCATGACTTTGATCCATAAATATTTTATCTATTTTTAATTTCGTAATTGGAAATAAACTAAGCAACTTTAAAGAAGAATAGCCAGTCCCAAAATCGTCAATCGATACTGGTATTCCTATATTTTGCAACTCCCGTAAAGTATGTAAAACTGTTTTTTCATTCGTCATGGCCATCGTCTCTGTTATTTCTAATTCCAAATAAGTTGGTGATAATCCAGTCTGATCTAAAATATGCTCTACTTTTTGTAAAAATTTTTTTTGGTGAAATTGTATAGCGGATAAATTAACACTAATTGTAATTGGTTTATACCCTTGATCTTGCCATTTTTTATTTTGTTTACAAGCCTGATATAATACCCATTCACCAATTTCGATAATGAAACCGGTTTTCTCAGCGATACCTATATATTCACTAGGAGCAATATATCCTTTTTCTGGGTGGTTCCAGCGCAATAGAGCTTCCATTCCTATAATTTCATTTGTTTTGAAATCGACCTGTGGCTGATAATGAAGCTCTAGTTGATCTTCTTTAAATGCGTGCCGAAGTTCACTTTCTAGTGTTACGGTCGATTGAAATTTCTCAGAAATAGCTGATTCAAATATTTTGTAGCTGTTCCGTTGATTATTTTTACTTTCATACATAGCAGAATTCGCGTGTTTTATTAAATTTTCAGCAGTAGTACCATGATGAGGAAATAGGCTGATTCCGATTGTTACGGTTGTGTAGATATCATATCCATTAATGGTGATAGGTTTCTTAAAAGCTTGAATTAGTTTCTTAGCAAACTCAATTACTGTCCTTTTATTCCTCATCCCTATTTGCATAATGACAAATTTATCTCCACTCATTCTTGCAATGAATGTATCTACATGTAAAAATTTTTTCAATTGGAGAGCGCAAAGGCGGATTAATTCATCACCTACCGCATAACCAAGTATGTCATTAACTTCTTTAAAGTAATCCAAATCGATCATATAAACCACAATAAATTGCTGTTCCTCATTGTTTTCAATTGCTTCTGTTAGTACATATTCAAAATAATAACGATTTGGCAAGTCTGTCAATTCATCATAATAAGCAAGGTACTCAATTCGATTTTTATTTGTTACTTGCTCTGTTACATCTTTTAAGAAACAAACGCCTATGGTGTCATTTAAATCATATTGTAATAATTCAACAAAAAGCAGTCCGCCTTCTTTCGTTACTCCTTGCAGTTCATGAAACACTTGCTTCTTAGTTAATTGCCTCTTCTCAAAAACTTGTGGAAAAAGGTTATGTATCGATAACGACGTGAGTTCTTGCTTCGAGTAAAGAAACATATGCGTGCTGTAAGCGTCAGCATCTATTATATCCCCATTTTTTTTAACATAAAGTATCGTACCTTTAAAATGCTCCGTGGCGAACGTGTCCAGTTTTTCCCTTATTTCTTGCATTTGTTTAGAAACAAGAACTAGCTTCACAAAATAGTAAGGATCACCTTCACTTGCATGTAATATGGTAACTTCAATCATTTGTTTATGAACATGTGTTATATATGTAAGCTGATTGGATTCTTCTAAAGATATGCATTTTAAATATTGATCTATATGCTCACCTACAGCAGATGAAACACCTAAAATTTCATCTGCTGTATCATTGCCAGCAACAATGCCCCCATATTGATCGATAATCAAAACCGCATCACTTAATTGATCAAGCATTTGTTGTGTCATTGGGAAAACTTCCACTTGTTCTGGCATACCATTCTCCCCTCACTTCATTTACCCGATAATTAATTTTTCTTTCGGATAATGATAATTGCCACTCTGTTTGTTTGATCGAAACATAAATAAAAATGTAATAATACCTACTCGTCCAATAAACATTAAGAACATTAAAATCAGTTTACTAAATGATGTTAATTCACTGGTTATCCCTAATGAAAGTCCCACAGTTCCAAAAGCCGATGTCACTTCAAACAGAATTTCTGTTAGCGTAAACGGCTCAACTACTGATATGAAGATAATAGAAGTAAAAACTAGTATTAAAGCCATTAGAGTAACCGTAACGGCTTTTAATAAGTCTTCATCATACACCTCTCGATTAAATAACCGAATACTTCTACCTCCCCTAGCATATGTTGCTATAAAAATAACAACTAAAATAAAGGTCGTTGTTCGAATACCTCCCCCCGCACTGCTTGGGGAAGCTCCAATAAACATTAAAAGCGACATAAACAAATGATTAGGTTCTGAAAGTAAACTAACATCCATGGTTGACAGGCCGCCACTTCTAGTTGTAATAGATTGAAACAAAGAGTAAAACAAAATTTCATGCCAAGATTTATCTGCAAAAAAGTGGAGAAAATCAAGAACAAACATACCCATTGCCCCAATAACGATTAAAACTAAAAAGGTACTGGTCGTAACTTTTGTAAACAAGCTGAAACGGATAAATTTACGCTTATCCGAGTCAGCAAATAAATATTCCTTTACTTCAATTAGTACTGGGAAGCCAATAGCTCCAAAGATAATTAACAACATATTTATAAACTGCACAAAATAATCATCTTTAAAAGGGATTAAAGAGGAGCCAGTAATATCAAACCCGCCATTAGATATAGCACTAATTGTTCCAAACATACCATGTAAGTAAGCTTCTTTAGCTGAGTCGAAATATTGTAGGAAATACGTCCCTAAAACAAGAAAGCCGACTAACTCTATTGTTAGTAATACATACACGATTTGCTTAATTAACCGCACCATTCCTCCGAACGTGGATTGATTTTGATCCGTCATGATTAAGCGTCTTTCTTTTAGCCCAATCTTTTTTCCTAGCAACAGCCATATAAATGTACTGATAGCCATTACTCCTACAGCCCCCAGTTGAAGAATGCAAGCAAGTAGAATAATTCCTGTAGTACTTAATGTATCTGCTACTGTTATGGAACTTAGACCAGTTACACTTAAAGCACTTACAGCTGTAAATAACACATCAATAAAAGGTATTTCCACCCCATCCTGATGCGCAATCGGTAAAGATAAAATGACAGTTGAAAATAGTACAGCAAAAAAATAGAACAATAACAAAATCTGGACCGGTGATAACTTCCTTGCCCAGCGAACAATTGGTTTTTGGTAATGCATAACCTTTTACTCCTTATTAACTATCAAAATTAGTAATCTCTCTATATACCAAGCAAAGCTTTAAGGTACGTTAAGCTCTTTCATCTCAACTAACAATGGAAACTTGCGAAATCAAATATATCCATATTATATCAAGGAGATATTGAAAATGCTTGTAATATAGTATTTAAGTCGCAAGTTCTACTGTATTGGATGAAAAACTTTTATTTTATGTTAATTCCTTAAATTTCTCTAGCAATTCTTTACCTTGGTATCCTTCCTCAATTAATGTAGTTAATAAGAATTCGATATTCTCTTTTCTTTTATCGACAATATTTCCTACAAATAAAACATTAATATTAGACCCTATTTCATTTATCCCTATAATCGAAGTAATGAATGTAGCCATGTCATTGCTTTCTTTAGAAATCTTTACTTGAAGTAAGATTTCCGACTTTGTTTTTTGCAAACATTCAAAATAAGGTTGAAATGAATTATCCGTATACACTTCAATTGTCCACTGATTGTTTTCATCCTCACGATCAATAATTAAACCATCTAATAACGGTATCTGATTAGGAATTATCTCTCCATTTTTTTCTTCCATGATATTTAATAATTTTAGTTTAAATGTCTTCATAAGCCTTCCTCCTTTGTATTTTTATTCTATGTATAGCTAGGGATGCTTTAAAAACATGCTTAAAATGATATCTCTTTTGTATATCGTTAGTGTACCAAAAACAAAAGCTTATGGGTATGACTTTCTTTTTAAGTTAACTTCGTTGACAATTAAAATTATAACCGCTTATGATAAAGAGGATTATAGGGAAAAGGAGAATTGATTTGTCACATTCAGCAATCCAAACAATTATGAATCATCGATCTATACGTAAATTCAAAGATAAAAAGCTTACAGAAGAACAAATTCAAACCATTGTTGAAGCTGCTCAAATGGCTTCGACTTCTAGTTATGTAATGGCATATACCATTATTGGTGTGACTGATGAACGTATAAAAGAGAAGCTTGCAGCTATCTCTGGTCAAACTTATGTGCAAAACAATGGACATTTATTTGTGTTTTGTGGTGATTTACATCGTACCGAGCAATTAGGGTCACAAGAAGATAGAGAGCAAATGCAACAAAGTTTAGCGTCCCCTGAACAATTTATTGTTATGACGGTCGATGCGGCGTTAGCATCTCAAAATGCTGCGATTGCTGCAGAAGATTTAGGGCTAGGGATTTGTTATTTAGGAAGCTTGCGAAATGATGTCTATCAGGTAAGCGAATTATTACAGCTTCCAGAAAGAGTCGTTCCTTTGTTTGGGATGGCTGTGGGCTATCCTGATCATGAACCAGAACAAAAGCCTCGTCTACCAATTGATGTGATCTATCATGAAAATCATTACCAGACTTTCGAACACCAGTTACCATTCATCAAAGACTTCGACAAAAAATTGCATTCCTATTATGAAAAACGGAAACAAAATAATCGAAATGATAATTGGTCAAAGCAAATGGTTCGAAAATTTTCTACCCCTACTAGAATGGATGTTGGTACGTTTTTACATGAGAAAAATATAAACAACCAAGCAGATTAAAAACAATTAGCGAAGTAGACACAACATATTGCGGCTTTTTATAACGAATAGCCAGCCTCCTGTCAGGAATGCTGGCTATAATGCTTGTAATATCTCCTTATGGTCAATAATAATTTCTTCATTATTAACTTTGAATTTTGCTTTAAAATACAATTTGCACGGAGAATCTTTTACCATTCGAAACACTTTATTACTATTCGGATGGTGATAGATATTGCCATTGCTAAGTTGCTTTATTGTTATATCATTTTCATATTGGTGATCCTCATCTCCCAATACCACAGATACCAATGGGTCCTGATGCTCGACCTCTACCGTCCCTTCACCTGTATATTGTAAGGAACTAAATACTTTAATTCCTTCGTCTACATTTGCGATATGAATATGTAATATAAAATCACCGACCTCTTTGGACCTCGTAGTCGTCTCCTTAATGGTAATACCGCGGTTTCCTACGCCAAGATAGAAGATAATCAAAAACAATACTCCACCAACAACAATTAATAAAAGTGATTTTTTTTTCATAAGCATCCTCCTGCTCCCACTTACTATATATGACGTTTTTCCCCCACAAAAAGTTTCATTATTTTAAAATATTTTCATACTAAGGATTTTTCTCCTAATTAATCTTTTCTCAAAAAAAGCGCAACTAATATAGATTTTACAGCAATTGGATATATAAGGTAATATTTCCCCAGTATAATTAAAACTTATTTATCGCATTCTAATTATTGATGAGTATGAAGAAGGAGGAATCTTTTATGACTGTCTCCAGTCAAGTGAAGCAAACTATTGCTGGTTTAAAAAGCGCGCAAGCAAGTTTTGAACAATTTGCCCTACAAACAGAAAACAAACAAGCAAAACAACTATACGAAAATGCAGCGCAACAAACCATGTCCATATTAAAAAGTGTTGAACCACGTATTCAACAACTAGAACAAGAAGAACCACAATACAAAGGTTTTTAATTTGTATAAACGAAAGCTGATAATATAAAGTGAATTCTTCAATCCGTGGAGGTTTTCTTTCATCTCCTACTTAAGGTTTGTATTCTAAAAAACTTGGCATATCCCCATCCATTCTTTATGGCGAAAACCATACTATGTACAAGGATAAAGCCTTTTACAAATCAAATGCATTTAGGTGCTGTTATCTCCTATTTCGTCTTTTGGAAAGCAGGAGTCTTCCAGCACCTTTAGAAAGACTTGGCTTGTCATAGCGAAAGCTGTAGTGTTTACCTTTAACACACGTGATAATGTAAGCTTTGTTTACTTAAGATAAAAAGCAGGTGGTATGATGCATGTTTTTAAGTTTCTAACTATAGTTGTTTTATCTTTGCTGATTGTTGGTTGTAACACAGCAAATACACTAGAGACATCCAAGGAAAATGAAAAAGATGAGGTTAAT
>NZ_JABXHF010000053.1:0-31597 GCF_013393565.1 Virgibacillus sp. | reverse complement strand
TCCTGTATAGAAAAGAATACGCTCAGTAGTAGTGGTTTTACCTGCATCGATGTGTGCCATAATACCAATATTTCGCGTCTTTTCCAAGGAGAACTCTCTAGCCATGTATTCTTCTCCTTTCTAGCTTGAATTTGATTTATTATTTTACCAGCGGTAATGAGCAAATGCTTTGTTAGCTTCTGCCATTTTATGCAGTTCTTCGCGTTTCTTCACAGAAGCACCTGTATTGTTAGAAGCATCTAAAATTTCATTAGCAAGACGTTCTTCCATTGTTTTTTCTCCGCGTAAACGAGAGTAGTTAACAATATAACGTAGTCCTAGCGCTTGACGACGTTCTGGACGTACTTCCATTGGTACTTGGTAGTTTGATCCACCAACACGACGTGCACGTACTTCAAGAACAGGCATAACATTTTTCATCGCTTGTTCAAATACTTCCATTGCATTTTGACCGCTTCTTTCAGCAACCAATTCAAATGCTTTATAAAGAATTTTTTGTGCTTTTCCTCTTTTTCCATCAACCATAATTTGATTGATTAAACGAGTCACAAGTTTTGAGTTGTAAAGCGGATCTGGTAAGACATCGCGTTTAGGTACTGGGCCTTTACGTGGCATATGTCCTTCCTCCTTTCCTCTTGGGCTTATTTAAAATATGCTTATTTTTTCGGTCTTTTCGTACCGTACTTAGAACGACCTTGCATTCTACCTTCTACACCTGCTGTATCCAACGCACCACGAACAATGTGATAACGAACACCAGGTAAGTCTTTCACACGACCACCACGAAGAAGTACAACGCTGTGTTCCTGAAGATTATGACCAATTCCAGGAATGTATGCTGTTACTTCCATGTTGTTAGACAAACGCACACGAGCATATTTACGAAGTGCTGAGTTTGGTTTCTTCGGCGTTAATGTTCCAACACGTGTACATACACCACGTTTTTGTGGAGAGTTTTGGTCTGTGAATGTTTTCTTAAAGCTGTTATACCCCTTGTTTAGAGCTGGAGAATCAGACTTTTTTGGTTTGCTTACACGACCTTTACGCACTAATTGGTTAATTGTTGGCATAACTATTTCCTCCTTTCCGTCATGAATATATCACTAATTCAGCTTGAATTTTTGTAATCCCACACATCCAGGTGGTTCATCTTTGGGTAAAAAAACAGTTTTTTATGAATAACTCAATTCTGTTTTATACCAACAGCGGCTGCACCGACCTCGATACCACATGCTACTCCTAATTTCTTTTTAGAATCGACATGATGACAAGGAATGCCCAATTCTTCAGCTAAATGTGTAACCTTTTGTATCATATGTTGATCTGCATCAACAGCAACAAACACTTCACTAATATGCCCATTTTTCATGGCTTTGAGCGTTTGTTTTGTTCCGATAACTACACTAGATTTCACTTGCATTACTTTTTCATAAGACATCTCATATCCTCCAAAGCATCAAGTATAACCGGAAGCACCTTGAATATTCTACCACTCTGCATTTTTTATGTCAACATGATTTACATATTTTTTACGCTTCCGCTTAAAAACTTATTCTATTTTGTATAGAACTGGTGAGTCTCCCACATCAAAATTGATATGGGAGAACTACTTCATCCAGTTACTGAACAGTTTCCGTTTCTTCAATTGGCTCAGCTGTAATTGGTTCAGCTGTAGCAGGTTTAATACGACGATAACGTTGCATACCTGTTCCAGCAGGTACAAGTTTACCGATGATAACATTTTCTTTCAAACCAAGAAGCTCATCACGTTTTCCTTTAATAGCCGCATCCGTTAATACTCTAGTTGTTTCTTGGAAAGATGCAGCAGATAAGAAGGAATCTGTCTCAAGTGATGCTTTTGTAATACCAAGTAATACAGGTTTACCTATAGCCGGTTGCTGTCCATCTTGTAACACTTTATGGTTTGCGTCACGGAACTGGTGCAACTCTAATAAAGAACCTGGCAGAACATCTGTATCCCCAGAGTCAATTACGCGAATCTTACGAAGCATTTGGCGAACCATTACTTCTACGTGTTTATCGCCAATTTCAACACCTTGCATACGGTATACACGTTGCACTTCACGCAACAGATAGTTTTGTACACCTTCTACACCTTGAACGCGTAATAAGTCCTTAGGATCAATAGAACCTTCTGTTAGTTCTTGACCAGCAATAACCTTGTCACCAATGGTCACCTTCATGCGAGCATTGTAAGGTACTGCGTAAGAGCGTTGTTCAACATCGCCTTGAACGACAATCTCTTGTTTATCTTTCACTTCTTTAATTTCTTGTACGGTTCCGTATATTTCACTAATAACAGCTTGCCCTTTCGGATTACGAGCTTCAAACAACTCTTGAATACGTGGCAAACCTTGTGTAATATCGTCCCCAGCTACCCCACCAGTATGGAAAGTACGCATCGTTAGCTGTGTTCCTGGCTCACCAATGGATTGAGCTGCAATAATTCCTACTGCTTCCCCAACCTCTACATCAGCACCAGTTGCCAAGTTTCTTCCATAACATTTTTGACATACACCATGCTTCGTATTACAAGTGAATGCACTACGTATTGTTACTTTTTCAATACCAGCATTGGTAATTTCTTTTGCTTGGTCCTCGCTAATAATCTCATTTGCTCCAACAATGACTTCATTCGTTTCTGGATGCTTAATACCATAGAATGCCGTACGTCCAATTAAGCGATCAACTAATGGTTCGATCATTTCCGTACCATCTTGTAAAGCAGTTACAGCCAAGCCACGATCTGTCCCACAATCATCTTCTCGTATGATAACGTCTTGCGCTACGTCAACAAGACGACGTGTTAGGTACCCTGAGTCAGCTGTTTTCAATGCTGTATCCGCAAGACCTTTACGAGCACCGTGCGTAGATATAAAGTACTCTAATACAGTTAGACCTTCACGGAAGCTTGATTTAATCGGTAATTCAATAATCTTACCAGCCGGGTTAGCCATTAAACCACGCATACCTGCAAGCTGCGTAAAGTTTGAGGCGTTACCACGAGCACCAGAATCACTCATCATATAAATCGGGTTTCTTTCGCTAAGGGATAACATCAACTTATCCTGTATCGTATCTTTGGCTTGTGACCAAATTGCAATAACGCGGTCGTATCTTTCATCATCCGTAATTAAACCTCTACGGAATTGTTTTAGTACTTTATCGACTTTGTTTTGTGCTTCTTCAAGGATTGTTTCTTTTTCTTTAAGTACAACAATATCAGAAACACCGACTGTCATACCTGCTTTTGTGGAATAACTAAAGCCAAGATCCTTCATTCTATCAAGCATTTTAGATGTTTCACTAATTTTAAACCGTTTGAAGACTTCAGCAATAATATCTCCTAAAAAGCCTTTCTTAAATGGTTTAACCAACTCAAATGACTTAATAAGCTCAGGGATATTCGCACCCTTTTCCACAAAATACTTTTCTGGTGTATGATACTCTAAGTTCTCTTTTGTTGGCTCATTTATATAAGGGAAAGAGTCTGATAAGATTTCGTTGAAAATCAGCTTCCCAACTGTTGTAATAAGCAATTGTGATTTTTGCTTTTCCGTAAATGTTTGATTATTCAAACCTGATGCGTGTACAGCAACACGGGTGTGTAGATGTACATACCCATTCCGATAAGCCAATACCGCTTCATTTGTATCGTTAAAGACAGATCCTTCTCCGATAGCATTTTCTCGTTCTAAAGTAAGATAATAGTTTCCTAATACCATATCCTGAGATGGTGTTACAACTGGTTTTCCATCTTTTGGATTTAAAATGTTTTGAGCTGCAAGCATTAAAATTCTTGCTTCCGCTTGAGCTTCTCCAGACAATGGTACGTGCACAGCCATTTGGTCCCCATCAAAGTCGGCATTATACGCCGTACAAACTAATGGGTGCAAACGAATTGCACGACCTTCTACAAGTGTCGGCTCAAAAGCTTGGATTCCAAGTCTGTGTAACGTTGGTGCGCGGTTAAGCAATACTGGATGCTCTTTAATAACTTCTTCTAAGACATCCCACACTTCAGGATGCACACGCTCAATTTTCCGTTTGGCAGACTTGATATTATGTGCAATTCCTTTTTCCACTAACTCTCTCATCACAAATGGCTTAAATAACTCTAAGGCCATTTCTTTTGGCAGTCCACATTGGTACATTTTCAAATGCGGCCCAACTACGATAACAGAACGGCCGGAATAATCCACACGTTTACCAAGTAGGTTTTGACGGAAACGTCCTTGTTTCCCTTTCAACATATGAGACAAGGATTTCAATGGACGGTTTCCTGGTCCAGTTACTGGACGACCACGACGACCATTGTCAATTAGGGCATCTACTGCTTCCTGAAGCATACGCTTTTCGTTTTGAACAATAATGCTTGGCGCTCCAAGATCTAATAGACGTTTTAACCGATTGTTTCGGTTAATTACACGACGGTATAAATCATTTAAATCAGAAGTAGCAAAACGCCCCCCATCGAGCTGCACCATTGGGCGAATTTCAGGTGGGATGACTGGTAACACGTCTAAAATCATCCAAGACGTTTCGTTTCCAGAATGACGGAACGATTCTAATACTTCTAAACGCTTGATCGCACGTGTTCTACGTTGTCCTTGTGCTGTTTTTAGTTCTTCTTTTAAAATACCTGCTTCTTTTTCTAAGTCTATATCCTGAAGCAATTTACGGATCGCTTCAGCTCCCATTTGCGCTTTAAAAGACTTACCGTATTTATCGTAGTATGCACGGTATTCTTTTTCAGATAGGAGTTGCTTTTTCTCTAACGGTGTGTCACCTGCTTCCGTAACGATATAAGCAGCGAAGTAAATGACTTCCTCTAACGCACGAGGTGACATATCTAAAACAAGCCCCATACGACTTGGAATACCTTTAAAGTACCATATGTGAGATACAGGTGCAGCAAGTTCAATATGCCCCATCCGCTCACGACGAACTTTTGCTTTTGTCACTTCAACACCACAGCGATCACAAACCACGCCTTTATAGCGCACGCGCTTATATTTTCCACAGTGACATTCCCAATCTTTTTGTGGACCAAAAATCCGCTCACAGAACAATCCGTCTTTTTCTGGCTTCAATGTTCGATAATTAATTGTTTCTGGTTTTTTTACCTCACCATGTGACCAAGAGCGAATTTTCTCTGGTGAAGCTAAACCAATTTTCATATACTCAAAGTTATTTACATCTAGCAAGGGGTCAACCTCCCTCTTAGTGTCCGATTTTACCAAGCTATCAACGGTTACTTTAAGAAAACACAGCTACTATTTTATTTCATTTAAGCTACTGTTCACTGCAACTAACAACTATTCTTGTAATCATTACTTTTGGTGTGAATTTATTAGAAATACTTGACTTGTCGCCTTGTATTTATGACGATGTTGTTTTATCCTATAGGTCCTAAAATCTTATACTTTATATAGCACAAGAGAAGTAGAAGGTCAGCCTTACAATGTAAAGCTGGCCTTATCCTTTATTTAGCTTTCTTCCACTTCTATATTTAGCTTACTAGCTTGTTGTGTATCTTCTTCTTCTAGTTCCATCATGTCAATTTCTTCTTCATCACTAGATAACATTTTTACATCCATACCTAGACTTTGCAGCTCTTTGATAAGTACTTTGAAGGATTCAGGAACTCCTGGTTCAGGTACATTATCCCCTTTGACAATGGATTCGTATGCTTTCACACGTCCCACTACATCGTCCGATTTAACTGTTAGAATTTCCTGTAGGGTATATGCTGCACCGTAAGCTTCTAAAGCCCACACTTCCATCTCTCCAAAACGCTGACCACCAAATTGTGCTTTACCACCCAATGGCTGTTGCGTTACAAGGGAGTATGGCCCAGTAGAACGAGCGTGTAATTTATCGTCTACCATATGAGCAAGCTTAATCATATACATAACACCGACAGATACTCGATTGTCAAACGGCTCTCCAGATCTTCCGTCATAAAGAATTGTTTTCGCATCACGAGGCATGCCAGCTTCTTCTAATGTTTCCCAAACATCGTCTTCTGTCGCTCCATCAAATACTGGTGTGGCAACATGAATGCCTAGTGCACGTGCCGCCATTCCTAGATGGAGTTCAAATACCTGTCCGATATTCATACGGGATGGTACCCCTAATGGGTTTAACATAATGTCAATTGGCGTTCCATCAGGCAAGAAAGGCATATCTTCTTCAGGAAGAATTTTAGAAATAACACCCTTATTTCCGTGACGACCTGCCATCTTATCGCCTTCGTGAATCTTCCGTTTCTGTACGATATATACACGTACAAGCTCATTAACTCCCGGTGGAAGTTCATCGCCATCCTCGCGGTTAAAGATCTTCACATCAAGCACAATACCTCCAGCACCGTGCGGCACACGTAAGGAAGTATCACGAACTTCTCGTGCCTTTTCACCAAAGATAGCATGCAACAAACGCTCTTCGGCAGATAGTTCCGTTACACCTTTTGGCGTTACTTTTCCAACTAAGATGTCTCCATCTGTTACTTCAGCACCAACACGAATAATTCCATATTCATTGAGGTTCTTTAATGCATCTTCACCAACATTAGGAATATCTCTTGTAATTTCTTCTGGACCTAATTTCGTATCACGCGCCTCGGATTCATATTCTTCAATATGGATCGATGTATACACATCATCTTTTACAAGGCGTTCGCTCATGATAATTGCATCCTCGTAGTTATAACCTTCCCACGTCATAAAACCGACGAGTACGTTTCGGCCAAGTGCTAATTCTCCGTCTTCCATAGAAGGGCCATCAGCAAGGATTTCTCCTTTCATGACGCGGTCGCCTTCACTTACAATCGGGCGTTGGTTATAGCAAGTTCCTTGGTTAGAACGTATATATTTTTGTAACTTATACTGATCGAGATCACCTTTTACTTCGCGCCCATCAACAACAGATGTTCTGCGTACAAATACCTGTTTGGCTTCTACACGCTCCACAACACCTTCATGGCGACAAATAACAGCAGCCCCAGAGTCCTTGCCGTTCACATATTCCATTCCTGTTCCAACGATTGGCGCTTCTGGTTGCATTAATGGAACAGCTTGTCGTTGCATGTTTGCACCCATTAATGCACGGTTAGAGTCATCATTCTCAAGGAAAGGAATACAAGCTGTTGCGGCAGATACGACCTGCTTTGGTGATACATCCATATAATCGAGTTTTTCTCTAGCGACAATCGTGTTTTCCCCACGGAAACGCGCGATGACCTCGTCTTCAGCAAATGTGCCATCATCATCCAATTTTGCGTTAGCTTGCGCAACGATATAGTTATCCTCTTCGTCAGCAGTTAGATAATCAATGTGGGCAGTTACTTTGCCTGTCTCTGGGTCTACACGTCGGTAAGGCGTTTCAATAAATCCGAACTTATTCACTTTCGCATAGCTAGAAAGTGAGTTGATTAATCCGATGTTCGGTCCTTCTGGTGTCTCAATTGGGCACATACGACCATAGTGAGAGTAGTGAACGTCACGAACTTCAAACCCTGCACGCTCTCTTGTTAAACCGCCCGGGCCTAGTGCGGATAGACGTCGTTTATGCGTTAATTCAGCGAGTGGATTCGTTTGATCCATAAACTGTGACAATTGGGAGCTACCAAAGAATTCCTTGATGGAAGCAATAACGGGCCGAATATTAATTAATTGCTGTGGCGTTATGCTAGACGTGTCCTGAATGGACATTCTTTCACGTACCACACGCTCCATTCGAGATAACCCGATACGAAATTGGTTCTGTAAAAGTTCTCCTACAGAACGAAGTCTACGGTTACCTAGATGATCAATATCATCTGTCCCTCCTACTTGATGTAGCAAGTTAAAGAAATAACTGATGGATGCTAATATGTCAGCAGGCATAATATTCTTCACACTTGCATCAACACCTGCATTGCCGATTACATTTAACACTCTTTCTCCACTTGGGTCGGTAGGGTCAACAATTTTTATAGACTGCAGATGAATGGACTCATCCAACACGCCTTCTTTTGGTTGTAATTCTTTATGACCTAACTTATCTTCTTTGCGTTCTAGATAAGGAATTAATTTATCTAATAGCTTTCTTTCTAGCTTATCACCTTTTTCAGCTAACACTTCTCCAGTTTCAGGATCGACAATAGTTTCAGCTAATACTTGGTTAAACAAGCGGTTTTTTATATGCAGCTTTTTATTCATTTTATAACGACCTACATGCGCTAAGTCATAACGCTTTGGGTCAAAGAAGCGAGATACGAGCAAGCTTTTTGCATTTTCAACGGTAGGTGGCTCACCAGGACGTAAACGCTCATAAATTTCCAATAATGCCTTTTCTGTTGTTTCCGTATTATCCTTTTCGAGCGTGTTTTTCAGGTATTCATTCTCACCAATGAGTTCAATGATTTCCTGATCATCACCAAAACCAAGCGCTCGTAATAATACTGTGATTGGCAATTTACGTGTACGATCAATTCGGACATGGACAACATCCTTTGCGTCCGTTTCAAATTCCAACCATGCGCCACGGTTTGGAATAACGGTTGCAGCTACGCCTCGTTTACCATTTTTATCAATTTTTTCATTGTAATACACGCTTGGCGACCTTACGAGCTGAGATACAATGACACGTTCTGCTCCATTAATAACAAACGTTCCTGTATCTGTCATTAAAGGAAAATCGCCCATAAATACTTCCTGTTCTTTCACTTCGCCGGTTTCATTATTAATTAAGCGAACCTTCACACGAAGCGGAGCATTATACGTAACATCTCGCTCTTTCGATTCATCCACAGGATACTTGGGCTCTCCTAAACTGTAGTCAACAAACTCTAGTGATAAATTGCCTGTAAAGTCTTCGATTGGAGAAATATCTTTAAACATTTCTCGAAGTCCTTCCTCTAAAAACCAATCATAAGAAGCTGTTTGGATTTCAATTAAATTCGGCAATTCTAGCACTTCGCTGATTCGTGCGTAGCTTCTGCGCTGGCGGTGCCGCCCATATTGAACTAGTTGTCCTGTCAACTGCTTCACCCCTTAAATCATCCATTTATTCGTAGATTGTCATTCTACGTAAAATTTATTATAATAAGAAAAACCAAGCAAAAGAGCTAGCTAAAAATTCGATAAAGCGACCATGCTATCTAGATCGACATCACGACTTTTTGAACTCATGCTTAAAGAAGCGAAAAGCCCCCCTTGGTTTTTCGTATATCAACAAAAGTAGTATAATCATGCAAAGTTACATTACATAAAAAAACTCTGCGCTTTACACTAGCAAAAAACAAATAAAACACCTATTTTACCATTGTTTCCCAACAATCTAAAAATATACTAGTGCTTTCATTCTTTATTCGCTTGACATAATAAGCGCCATGTTAGCATTTTCCTATCTTACCATAAGACATCCTCTTGGTCAAACCTTAACTGCTCGAAATATATAATAACCTTTACGCTTGGCGACAGTATCTACTTCCGCGAACAATTGCTCCAATTTTTTCTTCGCTGAATGCGCTCCTTGCTTTTTTTGGATTACCACCCATAAAGCCCCACCTCGAACTAATACTTGCTCTGCTTGCTCAAACATCTCATGCACAACCAACTTACCAGCTCGAATTGGCGGGTTTGTAATTATAGCTGCAAACATTCGATCCATAACAGCTGATAATTTATCACTTTGCAAACACGTAATATTTTCCACTGTATTTTGCGCTGCGTTTTTTTTCGCTAGTTCCAATGCTCGCTCATTAATATCAATCATTACAATATGTCGATCTTTATATTGATCTGCTACCGTTATACCGATCGGTCCATAACCGCAACCAAGATCCAAGAAATCTCCTACTATATCAGGAGGAGTAAACTGTTCCAATAAAAAGCGACTTCCGAAATCGACTTCATTTTTCGAGAACACACCTACATCACTTGTAAAGGTGTATTTTTTTCCATTCGCATTGTATAGCCATGTTTTTGGTGAACTTGTCGTTTGGGGTTTTTGTGAAAAGTAATGCTCACTCATTCCAGCACCTACTTTGTTTTTATTGAAGACGCTCATCAGCTACGTATGCATCTTAAGCAAACTGATGATTCCATGAAATAAGACTGAGGTATATAGAAAGCCCGCCGCAATCATTACGACGAGCTCAGTTTGAACAAAATTACTTCACTTCTACAGTTGCGCCTGCTTCTTCTAACTTACCTTTAACTTCTTCAGCGTCCTCTTTAGATACGCCTTCTTTTACAGGTTTTGGAGCATTATCAACTAATTCTTTCGCATCTTTTAGTCCTAGACCAGTGATTTCACGTACTGCTTTAACAACTTTGATTTTTGATGCACCAGCGTCGTTAAGAACAACATCAAATTCTGTTTGCTCTTCAGCAGCTTCAGCGCCACCAGCAGCACCAGCTACCGCTACAGGTGCTGCAGCTGTTACTCCAAATTCTTCTTCAATTGCTTTTACTAAATCATTTAGTTCTAATACAGTCATTTCTTTTACTGCTTCAATGATTTGTTCTTTCGTCATGATTTTTTCCTCCTAAAAATTGTTTTTTATACCGCTACACGCAAATTATGCGCCTTGTTCTTCTTTTTGTTCCGCCACCGCTTTTGCTGCATACGCAAGATTACGGATCGGTGCTTGAAGCACGCTAAGAAGCATAGAGACCATACCTTCGTAATTTGGAAGATCGGCAAGCTCTTGCAATTGGTCGATTGTAGCAACACTACCTTGAATAACGCCACCTTTGATTTCAAGCGCCTCATTTTCTTTAGCAAATTTTTTAATAATGCGAGCCGGAGCTACAGCATCATCTTTACTAAATGCAAGCGCAGAAGGACCAACCAAAACATCACTTAGTTCGTTTAGTTCAGCAGCTTCTACTGCACGACGAGTCATGGTGTTTTTGTAGACTTTGAAATCAACGCCTTCTTCACGTAGTTGTTTACGTAGTTCGGTTACTGCAGCAACATCTAAACCACGATAATCCACTACTACGACAGTTTCACTAGAAACAAGCTTATCTTTAATTTCTTCCACTAATTGTTTCTTTTGCTCAATAATACTAGACATTCTTCCACCTCCTAAAAAATCGTGATTATACCGTATCGCTTTAGCACATAAGTGCAAATAAAAAGCCCTCACGTAGACATGAGAGCTTATTCATCGATTGGAATATAAACCGTATATATTCCAATTTATCTATAAACACCTCGGCAGGATAATTAAGCGCAATGACGCCCCTACTGTCTACGGTACATCCTATTCTATTAATTACAGACTACAGTATAGCGAAACATACTGACAAAGTCAACAACTTTTTATTAGCGCGCCATGCTAGAAACATCAACGCGAATTCCTGGTCCCATTGTAGAAGACACAGACGCATTCTTCATATAAGTTCCTTTAGCAGCTTGCGGTTTCACTTTTACAAGTGTTTCTGTAATAGCAACAAAGTTTTCAATTAACTTCTCGTTATCGAATGACACTTTACCAATTGGAACATGCACATTGGAAGACTTATCGACACGATATTCTACTTTACCAGCTTTTACATCGTTGATAGCTTTTTCTACATCAAATGTAACTGTTCCAGTCTTAGGGTTTGGCATAAGACCTTTTGGACCTAACACTCTTCCTAGTTTACCAACCTCTGCCATCATGTCTGGAGTTGCAACAACAACATCGAAGTCGAACCAACCTTGGTTGATTTTGTTAATGTAATCTGCATCTCCTACATAGTCAGCTCCAGCAGCTTCTGCTTCTTTCGCTTTCTCGCCTTTTGCGAAAACAAGCACACGTTGTGTTTTACCTGTACCATGTGGTAAAACCATCGCTCCTCTGATTTGCTGATCTGCTTTCTTAGGATCAACACCTAAACGAAAAGCAGCTTCAACCGTCTCATCGAAATTAGCTTTGGCAGCTTCTTTTACAAGCGCAATTGCTTCAGATACTTCATACGCTTTTGAACGATCAACAAGCTTTAATGCTTCTTGATGTTTTTTTCCTTTTTTAGCCATTTTATTTCCTCCTCAAATGTGGTTATAACGGTATTACCTCCCACTTATAAAAGCAAACACGCTTTTATAAAGGCAAAGCGGATGACGAACTTATTGGGAAGTCATCCGCTTCACGAAAAAGGTTGCGTAGGGAATCCAACCGCAACCTATACCGTACTAGTGACTTCAAAAAAATCAAATAATACAATCATTCACAACAAACATCACGAAAGCGAAGCACAATTAGTCTTCGATCGTAATACCCATACTACGCGCTGTTCCTTCAACCATGCGCATCGCTGCTTCTACATCAGCAGCATTTAAGTCAGGCATTTTTGTTTCTGCAATTTCTTTTACTTTATCGCGCTTAACTGTTGCTACTTTATTACGATTTGGTTCACCAGAAGCAGTTTCAATGCCTGCTGCTTTTTTAAGCAAAACAGCTGCTGGTGGAGTTTTTGTAATAAACGTAAACGAACGGTCTTCAAACACTGTTATCTCAACAGGAATAATCATACCCGCTTGATCTTGCGTACGTGCGTTAAATTCTTTACAAAAGCCCATGATATTAACACCTGCTTGACCAAGTGCCGGTCCTACTGGTGGTGCCGGATTTGCTTTTCCAGCTGGGATTTGTAGTTTCACAAGTTTAATCACTTTTTTAGCCACGAGACACACCTCCTTAAAGTCCGTGATGTGGTAATAGGGGACGCTCGTTTTTTCCCCTCCCACTCCTATTGTTCTAACCGAATGGCTAGTCACAAGAATAACAAAAGAATTTTAGCATGAATATCAGAAAAATGCAAGGATATATATGCTAACTTGGGTAAACCTACTTTATAAGGAACTACTCTTAAAGTCTGTCAAAAGTTATTAAACCCACGTTAGAAAAACTTGACTTATCGCAAAGTTTTATGGAGAAAGTCTGTCCAAAAACCTTATACTTTCCTATAGTAGAACAAACTAATTGCACGTGACAAACACTCCAATTTTATAACGACAAATGCTCTAATCGAGCTTTTCTATTTGTGAGAAATCTAATTCTACAGGTGTTTCTCTTCCGAACATGTTTACGTGAACTTTTACCTTTTGCTTATCTGTGTCTATATTTTCAACAGTACCCGTGAAATCAGTAAACGGACCATCCGTCACACGAACATTCTCTTTAATTTCAAAATTAAATTGTACAGGATTTTCCGCAACACCCATACGTTTTAATACTGTTTCTACTTCTTCTGGCAATAGCGGCGTTGGCTTCGTTCCACCACCACTTGATCCGATAAACCCTGTTACTCCAGGAGTATTTCGAACGACATACCATGAATCATCTGTCATAATCATCTCTGTGAGTACGTATCCTGGGAAGAATTTCTTCTTCGTTACCTTTTTCTTGCCATTTTTTATTTCTGTCTCTTCATCCTCCGGAACAATAACGCGAAAAATTTTATCTTCCATCCCCATGGACTCCACACGCTTTTCTAAGTTCGTTTTCACTTTATTTTCATAACCAGAATACGTATGTACGACATACCAATTTTTTTCCATTTATTTGGACAACAGTTCTTGTCCTTCCCTCCCTTTTTGTACTAAACTTCATTTCAGTTTATTTCATTTTTTACATGCACCAAACATGCAACGTTTTAAATCCATATCACAAATAGACTATATGTGGTTAAACTTTTTTGCTCCAACCTAAAAAACCCGATTGATACCGGGTTCCACAAAAACTCATTATTTAGTTCCTTATCATTATAGCATAAAACCGACACAAATATTCAATCATTAGGAAAATCAAAGTAAGTTTAAAATTTGCGTGATTCCAAGGTCAATTAAAAAGAAGAATAACGCTATAAAAGCAACCGTTGTAATAACCGTTATGGTATAGCTAGTTAACTCTTTGCGATTCGGCCAGCTAACTTTCTTCATTTCTCTTGAAACGTTTTTTAAAAAACGAAACATGCTTGTACCCCCTACACCTGAAAATGACGACTTTGTTATAGTCATGCTATTTATTTCGCACATTACATCGCGAAAATTTATTTTGTTTCCCGATGCAATGTATGTTTACCACAATGTTTACAATACTTATTTACTTCAAGCCGTACAGGTTGTGTGGATACATTTTTATTCGTTGTATAATTTCTACTAGCACAAACTGCACACGCTAAAGTGATTTTCTTATTCATTCCCTCACCTCGAGCGGAGAGTTTCTAATACTATTTTACTCTAGCATGGTTGCAAAAATGTGTCAATCCTCCCTATGAAGTAATTTCCGCCTCCGCAATTAACTGCTCCAATTTACGCTTTACTCGTTGTAGTGCATTATCGATCGACTTAACATGACGATTAAGTGCAACTGATATTTCATGGTACGTCCTTCCATCTAAATAAAGTTGCAGTACTTTCTTCTCTAATCCGCTCAACAATTCTGATAATTTCGCTTCTACGTCTCCATATTTTTCCTGGTTCACAAGCAGTTCTTGTGGATCAATATCTTTTGATCCTGCGATGACATCTAATAAAGTGCGATCTGTCTCTTCATCATAAATCGGCTTGTCCAAAGACACATACGAATTTAGCGGAATGTGTTTTTGTCTTGTCGCTGTCTTAATCGCTGTAATGATTTGCCTTGTTACACATAATTCAGCAAAAGCTTTAAATGAGGATAGCTTTTTTCCATCATAATCGCGAATAGCCTTATATAAACCGATCATTCCTTCTTGGACAATGTCCTCTTTATCCGCGCCAATTAAAAAATACGTCCGTGCTTTTGCACGTACAAAATTACGATACTTGTGTATCAAATAATTTAAAGCGTGACTGTTCCCCTGATGAATAAGCTGCACAATACTCTCATCGTCCAGCTTATTTAAGCGTTGATCGCCCATCTCTATTTGATTGACATTCACCAAGATGCCCCCCCGACTACACGCAGTCCATTTAAAGCTTATTATACAGGAAGCGCTTTAAAGTCGTCAATATTAGAGAAGTGAGAGTGTTTGTAGTACTACATCTTCCCTCTTCTCCATTTTTCAAAAGTCTCTAACGTTTTCGGATCTAATGTAATTTTTGAATTTGCTTGTTTCTTATAATGCTTTTCTATCGTCTTTTCAATGTTCTGTTGTATATTATTCGTTTCTATCCATAGCTCTCGAGCAGATTTCCTTAAAGCTCCACTTCCAAAAATTGTTCGTTGCTCTGCAAAATCAGATGTTGCTACGTATACTTGCGTACGGATATCTTTTACCTCTTTTACTAATTTTTCAATACATTCATCGGCTGTTTCTTTTTCTTTTGTATAAATAACTTCTACATTATACGCAGTTGTTTTTGTCTCTACCCCGTGTACATAATAAGCATCAAATACAACAATGACACGAAAACCTGAATACGCTTGGTATTCAGCCATCCATTCGATTAAACGATCTCGGGCTTGCCCAATATCTTTTTCTTTTAACCGCTGAAGTTCATCCCATGCTCCAATGATGTTATATCCATCTACAATGACAACAATCATCGCTTATTCACCATAAGGTTTCCTTTTCCGATACACCTCATATAATAAAAGGCTACAAGCAACGGAAGCGTTAAGAGAGGATACCTTCCCCTTCATGGGTAAGCTTACTGTCCAATCACATTTTTTCTTTACTAGACGGCTCATCCCTTTCCCTTCGTTTCCCACTACAATAGCGAGCGGCAGCGTACCTTCTAATTGCCGATAATCCTCTGATGCATCCGCTTCTGTACCAACCACCCAAATATTACGTTCCTTCAATGCTTCAATAGTATTAGCAATATTCGTTACGCGAACAACCGGTACATGCTCTATTGCCCCAGCTGCTGTTTTGGCTACAGTTGCAGTTAAACCTACGGAACGACGCTTTGGAATAATGACGCCGTGTGCCCCTACAGCATCTGCCGTCCGTAAAATAGAACCTAAATTATGCGGGTCTTCTAATTCATCTAAAATCAAAAAGAATGCTGCTTCATTTCGTTTTTCAGCTTGGTGAAATAGATCATCTAGCGTTGCATATGTATACGATGCGACATATGCGACCACCCCTTGATGGCTTCCTCCTTTAGCTAACTGATCTAATTTATGTTTGGGAACTTTTTGAACGACAGTATGTGCCGTTTTCCCTAATTGAAAAAACTTTGCTTGTACGGAAGAGTTTAACTGTTCGGATACAAACACTTTATTTATCGACCTCCCCGACTTCATCGCTTCTATAACAGGATTTTTACCAATTATCAGCTCCTGATCCATATTCGGTTCCACTCCTTTCTGTTAACTGAATCGCTTCTTCAATAAGTTGTTCTAACCGTTCTTTATCATTTCCTAAATAAAGATAACCGATTAATGCTTCGAAGGCTGTACTGTAGCGATATGTTTGAACGCGTATGTTTTTGGGAATAGAGCCTGACTTTGCATTTCTTCCTCTTGTCACTACCCGTACTTCTTCTGCGGTTAACTTGTCCACCTTTAGCCAGTGGCGAACAACAGTTGCTTGCGCTTTTCCTGACACATAACGGATTGCTTGTTGATGTAATTGCTGTGGTTTTACTTGACCTTGTTGAAGGAGGTGCTCTCTTACATACAATTCATAGACAGCATCTCCCATATAGGCAAGGGCAAGGCTTTTCAATTGTTTTACATCTTGCTCCATGGTTATCCTCTTTTCCATCGTACTCCTTGAGGCGTATCTTCTAAAATGATATTTTTTTCTTTTAGCATATCTCTAATTTCATCAGCACGAGCGAAATCACGAGCTTTTCTTGCGGTATTACGTTCTTCAATTAATGCCTCAATCTCTGCATCTAGTAGCTCCTGTTCCACCTCTAATTCAATTCCAAGAACCTTTAAGAAAGAGCGTATGACTTGTTGGAAAGCTGCAATTACCTCGCTTGATGTCTGTTTTTGTTGCAAGTAGACATTCGCTTCTTTCGCTACTTCAAAAAGAACTGAAATTGCATTGGCAGTATGAAAGTCATCATCCATCTCCGCCTCAAATTGCTGCTTCCATTGCGCTAGCTTTTGCAACCAATCCTCTTTATGATCTACAAGATCCATGCTAGAAGGTTTGCGGTGCTCTAAATTAAAATAAGCTGTTTTTATTCGCTCTAAACTGTTTTCTGCACTCTGTAATAACTCCTCAGAAAAGTTAATCGGGTGACGATAATGGACACTAAGCATAAAGAAACGAATGATTTGTGGATCATACTGTTGGATTAAATCGCGAGCTAATAAAAAGTTTCCTAGTGATTTGGACATTTTTTCATTATCAATGTTGATATAACCATTATGCATCCAATAGTTAGCAAATGTTTTTCCCGTCAGAGCTTCCGATTGCGCTATTTCGTTCTCATGGTGTGGAAAAGCAAGGTCTTGCCCTCCTGCATGAATATCAATTGTCTCGCCAAGGTATTTTTTTACCATGGCAGAGCACTCAATATGCCATCCGGGGCGCCCTTTTCCCCACGGCGAATCCCAAGCAATCTCTCCATCCTTTGCCTTTTTCCATAAAGCAAAGTCAAGTGGATCTGTTTTCTTCTCACCAACTTGAATTCGAGCTCCAGACCTTAGCTCATCGACAGATTGATGAGATAACTTTCCATATCCTTTAAACTCCCGAGGTTTAAAATAGACATCACCTTGCACTTCATAAGCAACACCTGTTTCAATAAGCTTCTCAATAAAGGCGATAATATCAGCCATTGTTTCTGTTACTCGAGGGTTATGTGTAGCTTCTTTTACCCCTAAAGCACCAACATCTTCTAAATAAGCGGAAATAAACCGGTTAGCTACCTCTGGCACTTCCTTACCGAGCTCATTGGCAACTTTAATTAACTTATCGTCCACATCCGTAAAATTGAGCACATAATCTACTTCAAAACCCTTGTACTCTAAATAACGTCTCACTGTATCAAAGACAATTGCAGGTCTTGCATTACCAATATGAATATAGTTATATACAGTCGGTCCGCAAACATACATGCTCACTTTGCCCTGTTCTATTGGTTTAAACACTTCTTTTTTACGTGTTAACGTATTGTATATTTTAATGGACATCGTGTTTTTTCCCTTCCTTTAATTTAGCTATTTCTTCCTTTAATGCATCAATTTCCTGCTGTAAATATTCACATCGATTTGCTACTGGATCAGGTAGTTTGTGATGATTTAAGTCTTTAGTAACCTTTTCTCCGCGGTGCTTTACAATTTTGCCCGGGATACCGACTACGGTAGCATTATCGGGCACATCCTTTAAAACAACAGACCCGCCACCTACTTTTGCGCTTTCCCCAATTGTTATGGATCCAAGCACTTTGGCTCCTGTTGCAATCAGCGCATTATCTTTTATCGTCGGATGCCGCTTTCCCTTTTCTTTTCCAGTACCACCTAACGTTACCCCTTGAAAAATCGTTACATTATTGCCAATTTCGCATGTTTCACCAATAACAACTCCCATTCCATGGTCAATAAATAAACGTCTACCAATTATCGCACCTGGGTGAATTTCAATTCCAGTAAAGAAACGGTTCATTTGTGAGATGACACGGGCAATAAAAAACATTTTACGCTTATATAACGCGTGGGCAATACGGTGCGACCAAACAGCATGAAGACCTGAATACGTTAAAAAAACTTCAAAATAAGAGCGTGCAGCTGGGTCCTGCTCGAATACAGCATCCATATCATCTTTCATTCGTTTCCAAATGCCCATCCTCCAGCCTCCTTCCCCATGATTAATGTAATACATAAAGGATGTAAAACCTATCTATTATATTTAGCTTCATTCTTAGCCGTAAAGCTTTTTCTGCAAAATCTCCTTGTTAGACATCTATTTTCATTAACAATAGTAGCTCCATTCATGCAAGCTTTCGTGCTAAATACAAGTATCATTGTTTGCGGTTTACATTCACGGTGTATAGCAAAGGATTTGATAACAATGAACCACTAAAAAAGCGTCTCTGGGTATGCATACTCAGAGACGCTTTCATGCGCGGTTCCACTCTGTTTGAAGGATAAATAAATTCCTTCCAACTTAAACTTATAACGGTAAGCGCCGCCGTTATGTACTACTATTCCACAACGGACTTCAGAGGAGCACTTCAAAAGCAATCCTAAAAACCACTTCCAGCCAAGGTGATTCTCTCTGTGTTAGTTTATTGCTTTTTACTTTCCCTCGTCATCGTTCCTTATTTATGTAATATTACTATATTACATTTTACGTAAGTTGTGAATCATTACGCTTTAAGTTTCTTTAATACAGCGTCTAAATGGCTAATGACGGTATCTTTTCCTAGTAGTTCAATTGCCATCGGTAATTCTGGTCCATGAGTTTGTCCCGTAGTAGCTACACGGATCGGCATAAATAGTTTCTTACCTCGATGCCCCGTTTCTTTTTGTGTTGCTTTAATCTGAGCTTTAATAGAATCGGCTGTAAAATCATCCAAATGAAGGAGCTTATCTGTGAAGACTTGTAATACCTCTGGAACTTGCTCTCCTTCAAGAACTTCCCAAGCAGCGTCATCAAAGCTGAGCTCTTTAGAGAAAAACATCTCCGTTAATTCTACAATTTCTGCACCATAACGCAATTGCTCTTTGTATAATGCAATAACCTTCTTAACCCATTCCCTTGTCTCTTCATCCATATCGTTCGGCAGCTTTTCAGCCTTTACTAAATGTGGTAGTGCCAAGTCAATCACTTCTGAAAGGTCTGTCGCTTTTATATACGCATTATTCATCCACTTCAATTTATGACGGTCAAAGATAGCTGCAGACGTAGATAAGCGATTTGGATCAAAGATATCAATTAAAGTTGGCTTATCAAAAATTTCCTCTTCCCCAACCGGAGACCAACCTAGTAACGTAATAAAATTAAACAAAGCTTCTGGCAAATAGCCTAAGTCATGGTACTGTTCAATGAATTGAATAATATGCTGGTCACGCTTGCTTAATTTTTTCCGTTCTTCGTTAAGAATCAGTGTCATATGGCCAAATTTTGGCGGCTGCCAACCAAATGCATCATATATCATCATTTGTTTTGGAGTATTGGAAATATGTTCTTCTCCTCGTAATACGTGCGTAATTTCCATTAGATGGTCATCAATAGCTACGGCAAAGTTATACGTCGGAATACCGTTTTTCTTTACAATAACCCAATCACCAAAATCACTAGATTCAAATGTAATATCGCCTCTTACAATATCATTAAATGTATATGTCTTATTTTCAGGAACTCGCATACGGATGCTTGGTAAACGCCCCTCCTCTTCAAAGGCTGCGATTTGTGCTTCCGTTAAATCACGATGGGCGCCAGAATATTTTGGAACTTGGCCGTTAGCGCGCTGTTGCTCTCTTTCCGCTTCAAGCTCCTCCTCTGTCATATAGCATTTGTATGCCAAGCCTCTTTCTAACAGCTCGTCCACATATTTTTGATAAATATCAAGACGCTCCATCTGACGGTACGGACCGTAATCGCCACCTACATCAGCGCCTTCATCCCATTCAACACCTAACCATTTTAAAAACTTTAGCTGGCTTTCTTCGCCACCTGCTACGTTTCGTTTCTCGTCTGTGTCTTCAATGCGAATAATCATTTTTCCATTGAAATGTTTTGCATATAAGTAATTAAATAATGCTGTACGTGCGTTTCCGATATGCAAATGACCTGTTGGACTTGGTGCATAACGTACTCGAACCTGATTTGTCATGGCTCTTCCCCTTTCTACAATCAAACATGAATTAGATAAATTTAGCTTACCGCCAACTCTTTATGGCGGAATAACGCCGTTGTTTTTCTTATTCTATAAACCTTAAAACTGTATACTTTCCTAAAATAAAATGAATCATACTCCTATGTTTTAGAGACTTAAAATGTGATACAGGAGATTTTTTGTATGACAGCGCCTTGCTTTTAAATTCTATATTAAATTATACGGTTCTTGCTCGTATAACAAAAGTGATAACAACCATTGTTATCACTTTTGTTCATCCTTTATATGTTATACCTTTTTACAGTGCTTTTTCAAGTAATTTTGGTTTTGCAAATATCATTCGTCCAGCAGACGTTTGCAAGACACTCGTAATTAGCACTTCGATTGTTTTGCCGATATAGTCTCTACCTTCTTCCACAACAATCATGGTTCCATCATCAAGGTAAGCGACCCCTTGATTATGTTCTTTCCCATCTTTTATAACATGTACGGTTAATTCTTCCCCAGGCAGGACAACAGGCTTCACAGCATTCGCCAAATCATTAATGTTTAATACAGACACACTTTGCAAGTCACAAACTTTATTCAAGTTAAAATCATTGGTTACAACGATACCATCAATTACTTTAGCCAATTTGATTAATTTGCTATCCACCTCATGAATATCTTCGAAGTCCCCTTCATAGATTTCCACTTTTACAGGTAAATCTTTCTGGATCCGATTTAACACGTCTAAACCTCTACGTCCACGGTTTCTCTTTAATACATCAGATGAATCAGCAATATGTTGCAGCTCGCCAAGTACGAATTGCGGAATAACAACCGTTCCTTCCAAGAAGTTCGTTTGGCAAATGTCAGCGATCCGTCCATCAATAATGACACTTGTATCCAATATCTTTGCTTTAGGTTGTATGGTTGTATTTGTTACATCACTTTCTGGGATTTTTCGCTTTTCTTTTTCCTTACGATTCATATTAAATAAATTGACAATATCTTCACGACGGCGAAAACCGACTTGAAAACCTAGATACCCTAATATAATCGTTATAAATAATGGAAGAACTTGTGAAACTAATACATTAAGATCTCCCAAAGGTATGGTGATTAAATACGCGATAATTAAACCAGCCATCAAACCTAACGTCCCTGAAAATAAATCACCAGCAGGTAGACGAATAAGTGCTTCCTCTATCCATTTTAAAAACCCTACAATATAATCGACAAGCCAATATGATATGAGAAAGAAAATAATAGCACCGATCGCCATTCCTATATAGGGAGAAAACATCCAATTAGCATCGGCAATATTTAATAAAGCTAAAAACAAAGGAACATAAAGATAACCTATAGTTCCTCCTAAAATAATGAAAAACAAATGCACAATCTTTTTCATCAGCAATGCCACCTCCTAACTTATATTATTGCCTAAGATGAAAAAAAATAATCCTTGAATAATATTTATAATGAAATAATTTCCATATGATAGTTTATAAACTTCCAAGTAATGAACAATCCTTTAAACGTTGGAGTAAATAAGCATTTTCAAACGCCCTTATCCTACAAACTTTCATTTATACTTCTTACTAATGAAATAAAAACAAAACTTATCTACTTACCCCGATTTGTAATGCTTCTTGCACCGTGTTTACACCGATAATTTCGATGTTATTTGGCGTTGTCCAACCCCCCAAATTATTTTTAGGACAAATAACGCGTTTAAACCCTAGTTTGGCAGCTTCTTGAACACGTTGTTCAATGCGAGATACCCGTCTTATCTCTCCCGTCAGTCCAACTTCCCCAATAAAAATATCTTCCGGCTTTGTTGGTTGATCACGGAAGCTAGAAGCAATACTAACAGCAATTGCTAAGTCAATGGCAGGTTCATCAAGTCTAACACCACCAGCAACTTTAATATATGCATCTTGGTTTTGCAGCATTAAACCGACACGCTTTTCTAACACTGCCATCAGTAGTGGAACACGGTTCTGATCTACTCCTGTCGCCATTCTACGAGGGTTACCAAACGCTGTAGGAGAAATTAATGCCTGTATCTCTACCAATACTGGTCTTGTTCCCTCCATAGAAGCTACGACGGTAGAACCCGAAGCTCCTTGTGAACGTTCTTCCAAAAATATTTCTGAAGGATTTAAAACTTCGCGTAGCCCCGCTTCCTTCATCTCAAAGATGCCCATTTCATTCGTACTACCAAACCGATTTTTCACACCTCTTAAAATGCGGTACGTATGATGACGCTCCCCTTCAAAATATAGCACAGCGTCCACCATATGCTCTAAAAGCCTTGGGCCAGCAATCGTCCCCTCTTTCGTCACGTGTCCCACAATAAAGATGGGTATTCCATTCGTTTTAGCAATTTTCATCAATTCAGATGTACATTCTCTTACTTGAGAAACACTGCCCGGTGCACTAGTAATCTCTTCACGATAGACCGTTTGAATGGAATCAATAACGACAAATGATGGTTTTATTGCTTCGATTTGATTTGCTATATCAAGTAAATTTGTTTCTGCTAACACATATAACTCGTCGGAAGTTACACCTAAACGATCAGCACGCAACTTTGTCTGTCTCGTTGATTCTTCCCCGGAAATGTATAAAACAGACAGACTTTTATCTGCCAATTGAGATGATATTTGTAATAATAGGGTAGACTTTCCAATCCCTGGATCACCACCAACTAGAACGAGAGAGCCTGGCACAATGCCGCCGCCGAGCACACGGTTAAACTCTTTCATATCTGTTGTCACTCTCGGTTCTTGTTGTGATTTAATTGCTGTAATTTTTTCAGGCTTTCCTACTGACCTATTACCTGTTTGAAAAGCTTGCTTTTGTCTCCCACCAGTAATTTCAATCTCTTCTACAAACGTATTCCAATTATTACAACCAGGACACTTGCCAAGCCATTTTGCTACTTCATACCCACAATCCTGACAAACAAATTTCGTTTTACGCTTCGCCAACCTATCACTACCCCTTCACTTATCTATTATATACGATTTTAGCAACCATAAAGTTACAGGTTCCTATCAATTTGAATAGGAATTCCATAGTCGTGCCACAAATCTTCCCTATTTCATACTGCTTAAAGCTAAAAATGGATTCACTTTTTTCGAAAAGACACTTCTTGTTGCTTCAATTTACTTAAAAGCAGCGTTTTGTTATTCGAAAAACTTGGCTATCGCCAAAGTCTTTATCCGCTTATACTATAAACCTTAAAAAATTTATACTTTCCTATAGTATAAAAAACTCGCCTGCGAGTGCTTTCGCGATTTTCCTAACGCAAGTCATCGTAGTTTCTTACTAGAAAAACACTTTGCTTTTCACCAATTCTTTATATAGAAAGCATTCATTTTGCTTATACGATAAGCCTTAAAATTTTATGCTTTCTATTGCTTATTTTTATTAGTTTAACATATTTTGGCGTTAAAAGAATGATTCTCATCATCTATATTATTGCAACATAGCAGGACGTTTTCCCTAAACCTATCTATCTTATTACAACAACTTTACTTATCGACAAATCTTTCGCATAAGCCTTCGTTTTTCTTATACGATAAAACCTTATACTTTTCTATAGTACAAATTAGGTCATATGTTTCTTAGAATAATACTTCTTTTCTTTTTGTAAATAAATTTCTTAAAGCATTAATTTGGTTCTAAATAAACAATCCTTTCGTGAAGCTACCTCCTCACGAAAGGATTGGTTTGTCAGAAAAACTTGGCTATTAACAAGTCTTTATGGCGATGACCATGGCTGCCGCTTTCCGTTACTACTTATCATCATATAGATAAGACTAAGGAAGTATAATAAATTCTCCTTTATTGTTTAAACCAATTTTTACTTTTTGACCTTTTTCAATTGTTCCTTTTAAAAGCTCTTCAGACAATAAATCCTCTACATTCTTTTGAATCGAGCGACGAAGCGGTCTTGCTCCATATTCAGGATCGAAACCTTCATTGGCAATCTTTTCAATTGCCTTATCTGTTAGCGAGAACTCGATATCTTGTTCTTTTAAACGTTTTTGCAGTTGTTGAATCATTAGCGTTACAATCTGCTTCATATGTTTTTTCTCTAAGGAATGGAAAACAATTGTTTCATCTATACGGTTTAAAAATTCTGGTCGAAATGCTTTTTTTAGCTCTTCCGTTACTTTTGATTTCATATTTTTATAATCCTGGTCTTCTTCCCCTAAATTAAAGCCAACATATTTATTTCGCTTTAATTCGCTCGCACCAACATTCGATGTCATAATTAATACCGTATTACGAAAATCGACCACGCGACCTTTGGAGTCGGTTAAACGACCATCTTCAAGAACTTGTAATAAGATATTGAACACTTCCGGGTGAGCCTTTTCTACTTCATCTAAAAGCACAACGGAATACGGTTTTCTACGGACTTTTTCAGTTAGTTGACCGCCTTCTTCATATCCTACATAGCCAGGAGGTGAGCCAACTAAACGAGAAGTAGCATGCTTTTCCATATACTCCGACATATCAATTCGAATCATGGCATCCTCATCCGCAAACATGGCTTCCGCTAAGGCACGAGCTAATTCCGTTTTCCCAACCCCTGTTGGTCCTAAAAATATAAACGAACCAATTGGGCGTTTCGGATCTTTCAACCCTGCTCGAGCTCTACGGATTGCTTTAGAAACGGCATTTACAGCTTCTTCTTGGCCGATTACTCGATTGTGAAGGATCTCCTCCATGTTAAGCAAACGTTCGCTCTCATCCTTCGTTAGTTTTGCTACAGGGACACCCGTCCAGATAGATACAACACTCGCAATGTCTTCTACTGTAACCTCCGTATCGGTTTGTCCTTGCTTTTCTTTCCATTTTGTCTTCGTCTCAGCTACTTCTTCACGTAACCGTTGCTCGGAATCACGAAGCGATGCGGCTTTTTCAAACTCTTGACTTTGTACAGCTGCATCCTTTTCCTTACGAACCTCTTCCAACTTATGTTCTAATTTCTTCAGGTTTGGTGGTACAGTATAGGATTTTAAACGCACCTTCGATCCTGCTTCATCAATTAAATCAATCGCCTTATCTGGTAAGAACCGGTCAGTTATATAACGATCCGATAGATTAGCAGCTGCTTCAATTGCTTCATCTGTTATCGTAACACGATGATGTGCTTCGTAACGATCACGTAAGCCTTTTAAAATTTGGATCGTTTCTTCCAACGTTGGTTCATCAACTTGAATAGGCTGGAATCTGCGCTCAAGCGCTGCATCTTTTTCAATATATTTACGATACTCATCTAATGTCGTAGCACCAATACACTGTAACTCACCACGGGCAAGTGATGGCTTTAAAATATTTGACGCATCAATCGCACCTTCTGCCCCACCGGCGCCAATTAAAGTGTGCAATTCATCAATAAATAAGATAATGTTACCAGCTTGACGAATTTCTTCCATTACCTTTTTCAAACGATCTTCGAACTCACCACGATATTTTGTTCCTGCCACAACCGTTCCCATATCTAGCGTCATCACGCGCTTATCTCGTAATGTTTCTGGTACTTCATTTTGAATAATTTGTTGTGCAAGCCCTTCTGCAACCGCTGTTTTTCCTACACCAGGCTCGCCAATTAATACAGGGTTGTTTTTCGTACGGCGACTTAACACTTGAATAACCCGTTCGATTTCCTTACTACGTCCAATAACTGGATCAATATTGCCTTCTTTGGCGCTCACCGTTAAATCACGTGCTAACGAATCAAGTGTTGGGGTATTCGCATTGGATTGTTGCGCACGCCCCTGACGATTTGCTTGCGATTCATTACTACCTAAAAGCTGTAAAACTTGCTGTCTAGCTTTGTTCAGGCTAACCCCTAAATTATTTAAAACTCTAGCAGCAACGCCCTCTCCTTCTCGGATAAGCCCTAATAGTATGTGCTCTGTGCCAACATATGAATGCCCAAGCTTACGTGCTTCATCTTGGCAAAGTTCTACCACTTTTTTCGCACGTGGTGTATAGTGAATTGTTTGCATTGGCTGTTTCCCTACGCCAATTAGTTTTTCCACCTCTTCTTGAATTTTGGAAATCTCCAATCCAAGTGATTGTAATGCTTTTGCAGCAATACCTTCTCCTTCACGGACAAGTCCTAGTAAAATATGTTCTGTCCCGATATTATTATGCCCTAATCTTACAGCCTCCTCTTGGGAGAGTGCGAGTACTTTTTGTGCTCTTTCGGTAAAACGTCCAGACATCATATATTCGTTTCCTCCTATCTATTCCTCTAATTGCAACCGCTGACGAATAAGAGAAGCTCGCAATTGGTCACGTTCACTTGCTGCTAATGTTTTTTTGGCATAGTGCTGTAAAAATCCTGGTTGAGTCAAAATCATTAGTTCATTTAAAATATTTCTTGATACATTTTTCAATAAACCTACATCAATACCTAACCTTACATTGGATAAGCATGTTGCAGCCTCTTTTGATTCTAAAATTCTTGCATATGCCAATACACCATAAGAACGAAAAATTCGATCTTCCAACTTTTCTTTCGATTGCTCCATTATCCGGTGTCTCGCATAACGTTCCTGTTCAATTAATTGCTTCACAACACTTTGCAAATCAGCAACGATATCCTCTTCTGATTTTCCAAGCGTAATCTGATTAGATATTTGAAAAATGTTTCCTTGCGCTTCACTACCTTCGCCATAAATACCTCGTACAACGAGACCTAACTGGTTAATTGCTGGTATCATGCGATTGATTTGTTTTGTTAAAACTAACGCGGGCAAATGCATCATAACAGAAGCACGCATTCCAGTTCCTACATTCGTCGGACAACTTGTCAAGTAACCTCGTTTTTCATCAAAAGCATAATTGATTTTTTCTTCTAGCCAATCATCAAATTCGAATGCTTGTTGCAGGGCCTCTGCTATTTGAAAACCTGGGAAATAAAGTTGCAAGCGAATATGGTCTTCTTCATTGATCATAAGAGATACTTGCTCATTTTCAGAAATAAGCACAGATGCAGCTTCAGATTGCTTTGCTAACAACGGACTAATCAAATGTTTTTCGACTAATACACGTTTTTCAATAGCGGATAGATCACGAATGGATACAAATGCTAAATCTTTATACACTCCATAAGTTTGTCCTTCATACTTTTCTTGAAAAAAACTCCTTATTTCCTCTAACTCTTTTGGATCAGCAGCTATTGGATAAGGTATATTAGCAAAATTTCGAGCAAGGCGAATACGGCTACTTAAAACAATATCGCTATCTGGACCATCTTTCCGCATCCACGGGCTAATCGCTTCATTCATAAATTGCTGCAATGTCATGATTGATCACCTGCCTCTGCCTGACCGTCATCTTGATTTAAAGCTTTAATTTGATCTCTTACTTTTGCTGCTTCTTCAAATTCTTCATTCTCAATTAACTTTTTCAAATGCAGTTTTAAATCTTCTAGCTGTTTTTTCTTATGCAAATCTCCACCTTGTCGTTTAGGGATTTTCCCATTATGCTTTACATTCCCCGCATGGACTCTTCGAAATATCGAGTCTAAACGATCGTTAAAAGTTTCATAACAAACAGCACAGCCAAATTTTCCTACTTGCTTAAATTGAGAAAAAGTCATTTCGCATTTTGGACATTGTAAGTCCTTTGTCTGATGATAACTTTCCGTGTGTGGATTTGACAAGCTGGAGGTGTCAAAATTAAATAACCCAGAAAGTAAATGATGTAGCGAATATCCATCTTCTGAATAGTTCATATACCCTTTATCCTTCGCACAAACATTACAAACATGAACCTCCATTTTTTGCCCTTGAATCACTTGTGTGAAATGAAGGGTTGCAGGACGTTTGTGACATTCTTGGCATTGCATGTTCACACTCCCCTTTATTTATTTAAATACTTAAGCGTTGTAAGCATGGATGTTAATACGCGTGCACGAATTTCATCTCGTAAAGGCAATTGGAATGGAAGCGTCGTTCTTTCAATAGCGCTTAACATAATCTTAGCCTCGCGTTCCGTAATTAACTCTTCTTCAAGTAACCTTTCTAATATACCGACTGCTTTTTGCTGAGATACAGATGGATTAATCATTTCAATAATTTCATCAATCAACTTGGACTCTTCTTGGTGAATAACCCGCATAATTCGAATAAAACCACCGCCACCACGCTTACTTTCCACAATATAACCTTTTTCAGCAGTAAAGCGTGTATTAATTACATAATTAATTTGTGAGGGGACACATTGAAATTGGTCAGCTATCTCACTTCGTTTAATTTCAATTACATTCTTCCCTTTTGATTGAAGGATTTGCTTCAAATAACTTTCAATTATATCTGATATATTACTCATATGCCCACCCCCTTTTGTATAGAGTAACGGTTTTGACTTTGACTATCTTTGACTATACTTTTATTATACGGGAATTTAAAGAAGATGCAAATACAATACTATGTTTATTGTAGACAAAAATAACTCATAAAAAACACATAATAAAAAAACCTTCTATGAATGGGAATTTCACGACAAAAGTCTTTTTATTACGACAAACCGTATTACCATAGAAAACTTGACTTATCGTCAAGTCTTATGGCGGAAACCGTATTTTTGCTTATAATATATTAAAAAATCCGACACATTCCTATAGTGTAAAAAAGATTTTGCCAAACATTTTAGAATTTTGAAAGGTACGCCTTTTTTATATAAAAGAAACGGACGTAATTCATTCGAACGAGTATCGCCCATTTTTATACCTCGTTATTAGGAATTCCCCTGTTTGTTTTTCTCTATCTAACCTTTCTTAAACAACAGTTTGACCTGTTCCTAACCTTCCGCCGATATTTCAACAACTTGGCTTATCGTCAAAATTTTAAGAATAAAATTCACACTTTGCTACAACGTAAAAAAAGATGAGTATTCCACTATCTGGAGTTCCCATCTTATACGAACACTTTTAAATACATCCTTATAATTATATGCTTTTTATTTTAATTCAGTAACATTTCTAACATGGTTAATACGAGAAATTTCATCAAATAAAGTTAGACGTTCTGCATTCGTTATTCCTTCTGTATTAATAAAAATATTACGGTAATTATTATCTGATTTTGATATTTCTACTTTTTTAATAGAAACGTAATGGTTGTCAAACACTGCAACCACCTCATTTACGGGCAAGTCTGGGAGTGTAACGATTTGAATAACGTGGGAAACTTTTCCTTTTTTAAATAGGCGTTCAAAATTATTAAGGAATATAAGGCTGAGTAATATTATTGCAGTTGTTACTACTGCTGCCCCATACATACCAACACCTACTACCAGACCTAACCCTGCAACTGTCCAAATAGATGCAGCTGTCGTTAAACCTCTTATCGTGCCACCATATACAATGATGGTACCAGCACCTAAAAACCCAATTCCACTTATCACATACGAAGGTATTCTTGCAGGGTCAAAACGGATATTCTCGTAATGCTCTAGAAAAAATTCAAATCCAAATAAAGAAAGTAGCATCATTAGACAAGAGCCAACGCCTACTAAAATATGGGTGCGAAATCCAGCTGAATGATTTTTTAACTCCCTTTCAAACCCGATTAATCCAGAAAGGCATAATGCGATAAGTAAACGAGTTAAAATAACATAAAAATGATCCCCCAATAGTTCATTGATTATTTCTTTCATACTAAATCCCCCAATTGTTAATAAATATAGCCTTTTATTTTATATATATGTGAACAAGATGAGGTTTATTTTTAATGAAGCCCTAATTAAATTAAACTTGTTCTTATTTCAAGAAGAAGTAGGAACTATGCGTTTCCTAATAATAATCAATATCCGCAAGAAGTATGATCTAAGAAGCTAGCTATATGTTGGTTTAAGTGGAGTGGATCGGTTACACTTTTTCAGCATACAATCTCTCCTCTTACTAACAAGAGTTGATATTGAAATAACTTTGGCGCAAGCGCCGTTTAGCAACATAGCGAGTGGAACGAATCAACGGAGATAAAGGATTCATGTCCTCGCCATGAACCGATGATAACTTATCGTAAGGCAATTCGTGAAGTCCATGGACGCTGAATCCAGACGTGGCTAATCAGTTATTTCCTTATCTTTAAGCAACTTTTATCCTTTCTTATTTTATAAAATAAAAAAACTGACCATCTTTTTGATGAATCAGCTTTTTTGCTAATCGCCTGGCGGCGTCCTACTCTTGCAGGGACAAAGTCCCAACTACCATCGGCGCTGGAGAGCTTAACTACTGTGTTCGGCATGGGAACAGGTGTGACCTCTCCGCCATTACTACCAGGCAAAGTTCCTATCTGTTATGTTGTGCTTCAAAGAGGCACAAATCTTATTATAATCGTTTTTGTGAAAAAATCAAGATCTTTGTTGAAAAAAGTCATTTTTTCCTTGTTACCTTGAAAACTAAATAAGAGATCATTCAACGTACATCTACCAAAAAAGTTAGTTAAGTCCTCGATCGATTAGTATTCGTCAGCTCCACGTGTCACCACGCTTCCACCTCGAACCTATCAACCTCATCATCTCTGAGGGATCTTACTCACTTATAGTGATGGGAAGTCTCATCTTGAGGGGGGCTTCATGCTTAGATGCTTTCAGCACTTATCCCTGCCACACGTAGCTACCCAGCTATGCTCCTGGCGGAACAACTGGTACACCAGCGGTGTGTCCATCCCGGTCCTCTCGTACTAAGGACAGCTCCTCTCAAACCTCCTGCGCCCACGACGGATAGGGACCGAACTGTCTCACGACGTTCTGAACCCAGCTCGCGTACCGCTTTAATGGGCGAACAGCCCAACCCTTGGGACCGACTACAGCCCCAGGATGCGATGAGCCGACATCG
>NZ_JABXHF010000121.1:0-4335 GCF_013393565.1 Virgibacillus sp. | reverse complement strand
ACATTTTATAATGAGGAACGATACCAAAAGAGATTAAACAGCCTAGCACCATTAGAATACCGGCGCCAGACTGTGGCATAATTTTTTATTTTTTCACTGTCTACTTGACAGGGCGCAGATCATAAAGGAGTGGGCTTTTTCGCTTTACTATAAGAACGTTTAAAGTTTTATAGTATAAGTAAAGTTGCGGCTTTCTTCATGAGAATCGGTTTTTCTAGGAAGTTTGTCTGCAAGAGCTTATTTATATGGCTGCTGCCCTTCTAATGTGAGCTACGGGCAGTTTTTTATATTATAAATTCTAAAGTTCGATGCTTTTATCTAGTACAAAAAAGCACGCCCAATGGCCCGCTTTTCCTTCTTTTATTAAAATGAAACGGCTTTAAAGTTCGTTTCCGCTCATCAAACAGGGCAATTCGTGACCTGTTGTGACTAAATTAAATTGACCTTCTAAGGATTGTAACCCTCGTGCTAATTGGTTTATATTCCCCTTCATATTACTTGCTCGAATGTCTAAATCTTTACACTGATCATCCACTTGCTTACTTTTTTCTCTAATTTCTTCCAATTCTTCCAGCAAATCGTTCATTGTGGATAATAAATCATTTATCTGCTTTTGATTCAAGCCTCGTTTCCCCCTTTAGTAATAAGATAACCATATGAAAAAGCGCGAGTACAAAAAATAGATAAAAAGGATAAAAGTTCTAGACGGTGAAGTTTGAAGTAGTGGAGTGTATGCAGTTTAGATACATGAGCAACAATGAAGTTTCATGAGTTATTTTGTTAGTATATAGAGGGAGTATAAGATTTTTTGGTTTATCGTATAAGAAAAACAAAGGCTTGGTGATAAGCCAAGTTTTTCTAATGCATTTTTTAACCACCTCTAAAAAACATATGCATTGATGGTAATCAGAATACCAAGCCAACTTAGGATAAACAAGTGCATTTGGAAGGATTTATTGAAAAAGTGTAGGCATAAATACGCATGTAGTATCTTTATATTTATGTAAAATATTTTTCGTGGCTGGGTTACCTAATGATAATATAGCAGCCCAGCAAGCGATAACGCGGTAGTTGTAAGAGATTTTCCGTCCCGTTAAGTGGAAGTTTGGGGAGTGTTATAGTTGATATTGTCAAGTTAGGAGGAAAAACACGTAGACTCCGTGAAAGATTGTATCATTTATTATGCGAGTGATTTTGATCCAGAAGGAGTGGGAATGGCGGAAAGATTATTACATCGGTATGCGCCTCAGTTACGTCTATGACAAATGTTTGTAGCGGCACATCATAAAAGTAATCCTGTGAAACCAATTGATGACGATTGAAAAAACTAGAGAGTATGAAGCATACATCGCTATTGTCACTCGTAAAGGAAATGAAACAAACGAAAAAAGCAGGCTATCAAGAGCACCAGTAAAAGAGATATTAAAAGTATGGGGGAACAAATCCAAATATTTTCTCAAACTACTTCTATTTTGATCCGATAATAACAATAAAGAAGAGTTTTTAAACCCTTAGGAGTGTTCATATGGAGGCAATATCGCAAAAGCAGCTATCACAAGCGAACAACATATTACATACCATTGTTGAGGCAACAGAATATTTTTATCAGTTAGTAAAGCAAGAAGAAAGCAATCAGGCAATATTTATATTTAGTTCTATTGTGGAAGGTGTGCAATCCGTAAGTAAGACGTTTGAGAATGACGAGTTTTTACGAGATGACAAGCGTAAATTAGAAAACTATCTATTGCAAGTCGCTCAATTATTGGAAGCAAATAAATTCATTAAGATTACAGAAGTACTTCAATTTTCATTTTTGCCACTTTTAAAGAGAATGTTATCCTATATGGAAGAAATAGATGGACAAAATAAAGCTGAAAAAGTTTATACAATTGGGGTGTTCTCCCCACAGGCGAATCCTGTAAAGTTCTTACCTCAACCAAGGCTTCAAGCTTTAATTAAAGAAAGTCAACAACAAAATGCACGTTTACTATTCTTTACAGAAACAGATGTCGACCTAGAGAACAATGAGATAGAAGCTGATACATATGTAAATGGAAGTTGGGAGAGAATAACTGCTCCTTTTCCAGATGTCATTAATAATATAGGAACAATCAAACCGTCCCATATCGAAAGGGAATTACGACGGAAAATTCCTTTTACAAGCTATCATGTAGGTAACAAATTTTCTTTGCCTAAACGAATGGTTAAGTACCGTAAATATGCTGATTTACTTGTTCCGTTTAGACTTTGTCAAAAAGAAAGTGATATTTTTGGCTTTTTACAAGAAAATAATAAAGTAGTGTTTAAATCACTATTAAGTAATCGCGGGGAAAATATTTTCTTTGTTACCAAAAAAGGCAACCGTTACATTTTAATGGAGCATAAAAAAGAGAGAATTTTAAATCAAGATGTGTTTTCAAAATGGTTGCAAGAGCATATTTTAAGAAAAAAAGGTAGTTTTATTATTCAACGGTATATTCATACACGCACGAAAAATGATGAACCGTATCATATTCGCTCTCACGTCCAAAAGAATGGACAAGGGGATTGGATAATCACGCACATATACCCGCGTGTTGGAAATAGAAAAAGTAATTTAAGTAATGTTGCTACAGAAGGAAGAGTAGAAGACTTTCATACATTTTTACTTCATGAGTATAGCGAACTTGGAGAAAAGTACGCACATGATATTTTGCAACTATCCTTAGAAGTAGCGAGCCATTTAGATAAGTTATACAACTTTGCATTAGATGAACTTGGTTTGGATTTTGCAATTGATGAAAATGGTAGATACTGGATGCATGAAGCGAATAATGGTCCGCAAACTGCCTATCACGAAGAAAAACGAGCAGTCAATACAATAGCCTATGCGAAATACCTTGCTGAAAATGGTATATTTCGTTCTGATCGGATACTTCAGCAACGGTTTAATTCCAGTATAGCCAATATCTCCAATGCGTCAACGAATGGAAAACCTACAATAGGTATGTTAGTAGGAAAACATGTTCGAGATGCATTGACCAAGGAATTTGCAAAGCTGGCAGAACAAAAAGAATTTTATTTTTATGTATTTAGTCCCAAGGATGTTGATGAATATGAAAGAGTCATCCGTGGTTATGTATTAGAGGATGGGGAGTGGATTGCTAAAATAATAGAGTATCCTGACATAGTGTTTGATAGATTGAAGATGAGAAATAGTAAACAGATGCAATGGCTGTATGAAGAATTGTCTGAGAAAGCAAGTTTTACTAATAATTGGAATGATCTCACCGAACGATCTGAATTATATAACCATCTAGCAGACAGGGAGTATATGTTACCTTTCCAACAAGTAAAGAGAACGAGAGATATTTTTAGAATGTTAGAGGCCCATCACCAGGTTGTGCTAAAGCCTGAAGTTGGGACATTATATGATGAACATGTTATAAAGGAACTTGAACATGGTAAATATTTGCTTATTCATGGAAAAAGAAAAACAGTGTACAGTCAACTTCCATTGACAAATAAACTAAAGGAATTATTAGAGGAAAGAAGCTATGTTGTCCAAGTTGATCCACGTATTACAGCTTTCGAAAATAGAGATGATTTGGTTTCTATACATGTTCATTTAATGAACAAGGAAATGAAAAATTGGGATTTCATAAGTGGATATGTCAAAACGAAAAGTTTTGAAGCAGGAAGCAATGCGACTGTTCACAGGCGAGATATGCTGGAGTATTTAACAGAGACATACGATGGTCAAGAGGTAAAGTTATTGGAATCAGAGCTTATGGCTATTGCTGAAAATGCTGCTACTACTTTAAAAAACACGTATCAAGAAAGTATGTCTGAAGTAGCTATTAGCTTATCGATGAACGATTTGAGAAATATCTATGTCTTAGATGTGAATCCTAGCGGTCCATCTTATATATATAATCCTACAATTTTAGCAAAACAATTGCTTTCTTATATTTCTGAGTTGTTCACAGGAAGAGGATGATAAGGGGAATTATATCTTCTTCTACTAGTCCATGACTATTGCGGCTTAAAAAATAAAAAAAAGGGGCTGTTGCACAATCAGGTAATTGATTGTGTAACAGCTTTTTTGTGTATACACAAAAAAACAGACCACAAAGGGCCTGTTCTTATGTATTATTAATTTATGACCAATAAACAAATAACACAAACCCAGTATACGCAAACTGCAGCAAATTATCAATTATATTTATCGATGGATGTAGAAGAAATGATTCCTATGGATGATTCGGTCCGGCTCCACTGCCTCTTATGTGAAAGGATGGATTATAGAGAACTACTACAGGCATACGCTTCCAAAGGGAGAAAACCAGCAGTCGA